>NZ_JBEOVN010000084.1:0-29679 GCF_040295565.1 Streptomyces sp. NPDC002785
GGCCGCGACATCGACCACCGCACCCACAGGACCACCGTCCACATCGAGATCAGCACGTTGCCAAGCCCGTCAGATGGCTAACCGAACGGCATTGGTCCTAGGTGCGCCCTGAAGGCTGTCCGAGGAGGTCCTGTCGTCGAACTGCTGCAGCGAACCGGAACAGCGGAAGGGGATGCACCCCCTCCGAGTGCAGCCCCTCGCCGAATTCAGTTCCGGGCCTCGGCGCCGAGCCGGACGGCTGCGCCCCGAGCAGACCGTTCCGACCGGATACGGTCGGCTCCGGGCGTCCCCGGAGCCGACCGTTCTTTGGGTGACCGGGCTGCTGTCCCCTGCCGACCGGTCACGCACGCTGGGGCGCGGTCCCACGGCGTACCTGCAGTACGCCACACGCTCCAGCGGAGCCATGCGTGGTTTCTTTCCAGAGCCGCCCCTGGCTGGCACGGACAACGGGACCAACGAAGTCAGGGCGGACCCGGTCACGCGCCGTACGGGTGAGAGTCGGCCCGAACTGGGATGCGCCCGGACACCTCCTGCCCGCGGGGTGTCAGGCCCGGCCGCGGCAGAGCTCCAGCAGCGTCATGGCGAGGGAGGTGCCGGGCTTGCCGAGCGCGTCCCGGTACTGGCCGAGGATCTCCATCTCGCGCGAGAGGTTGATCCGGCGACCGCCCGAGGTGATCCGGGCCTCCTGGATGACCGCCGAGATGGCCATCCGCTCCTGGACGAGCCCGATGATCCGGTCGTCGAGGGCATCGATGCGGGACCTTGCGTTGTCGATCAGCGCGGCGGCCTCATCGGTGTGCGCGCCGGTCTTCTCGGCGGCGGCCTTCGCCGTGCAGCTCTTCGCGGTGCTCTTCACAGGGGCGGTGCTGGTCATGGTGGTGACTCCTCGTGGGGTGCGGCCCCCGAATCCGACCGGTCCGGAACGCCAGAACGCCCCGGGCCTTTCGGCCCGGGGCGCCTGGAACGTTGCTTGTCAGTGGATCAAGCAGCACGACCATGGCAGCCGGCGGGCCGGATGCCATAGGTAAAGACGAAGGTCGTGTGCTGTCGCATGGAACTCAGTATGGCCGTCCTGTGCGGGCGGGCCAAGCCGGGGCCCGGATGCTGAGACACCGCCCGGTCCCGGCCCGGGGCCTGCGCTTCCCGCAGCCCTGTACGGGCGTGACGACGGCCGCCTCCGCAGCCCCGGTAGAATCGACAAAACAGACCCCCTTTACCGCCGGAAGGTCGCCTAGTGCCAGCAGCCCCCGCCGCCCCCGAAATCGCCACCGACGTGGTCCTCGTTGTCGACTTCGGTGCGCAGTATGCCCAGCTCATCGCCCGACGCGTCCGTGAGGCCCGGGTCTACAGCGAGATCGTCCCGTCCACGATGCCGGTGGCCGAGATGCTGGCCAGGAAGCCCCGGGCGATCATCCTGTCCGGCGGCCCCTCCTCGGTGTACGCGGAGGGTGCGCCCTCACTCGACCGTGCGCTGTTCGAGGCCGGGGTTCCGGTCTTCGGCATGTGCTACGGCTTCCAGCTGATGGCCACCACGCTCGGCGGCACCGTCGACGACAACGGTGCCCGTGAGTACGGCCGTACCCCGCTCACCGTCTCCAAGGCCGGCTCCACGCTCTTCGAGGGAACCCCCGCCGAGCAGTCGGTCTGGATGTCGCACGGCGACGCCTGCTCCGCCGCCCCCGAGGGCTTCACCGTCACCGCGTCCACGGACGTCGTACCGGTCGCCGCCTTCGAGAACGACGAGAAGAAGCTCTACGGCGTCCAGTACCACCCCGAGGTCCTGCACTCCACACACGGCCAGCAGGTCCTGGAGCACTTCCTCTACCGCGGCGCCGGCATCGAGCCGACCTGGACCACGACCAATGTCGTCGAGGAGCAGATCGCGCTGATCCGCGAGCAGGTCGGCACCAAGCGCGCCATCTGCGGCCTCTCCGGCGGCGTGGACTCCGCGGTCGCCGCAGCCCTCGTGCAGAAGGCCATCGGCTCCCAGCTGACGTGCGTGTACGTCGACCACGGTCTGATGCGCAAGGACGAGACCGAGCAGGTCGAGAAGGACTTCGTGGCCGCCACCGGCGTCCAGCTGAAGGTCGTCGACGCCGAGCAGCGGTTCCTGAACGCGCTGGCCGGGGTCTCCGACCCCGAGCAGAAGCGGAAGATCATCGGCCGCGAGTTCATCCGCGTCTTCGAGCAGGCCCAGGCCGAGCTCGTCGCCGAGGCGGGCGCGGCCGGCGAGGACGTCGCGTTCCTCGTCCAGGGCACGCTCTACCCGGACGTCGTCGAGTCCGGTGGCGGTACCGGCACCGCCAACATCAAGTCCCACCACAATGTCGGCGGTCTCCCCGACGACATCGAGTTCCAGCTCGTCGAGCCGCTGCGCCAGCTGTTCAAGGACGAGGTCCGGATGGTCGGCCAGGAACTCGGCCTGCCGGAGGAGATCGTCCAGCGCCAGCCGTTCCCCGGCCCCGGCCTCGGCATCCGTATCGTCGGCGAGGTCACCAAGGAGCGGCTCGACCTGCTGCGCGAGGCCGACGCCATCGCCCGCGAGGAGCTGACGGCAGCAGGCCTGGACCGGGACATCTGGCAGTGCCCGGTGGTCCTGCTCGCCGATGTCCGCTCGGTCGGCGTCCAGGGCGACGGCCGTACCTACGGCCACCCGATCGTGCTGCGCCCGGTCTCCTCCGAGGACGCCATGACGGCCGACTGGTCGCGTCTGCCGTACGAGACGCTCGCCAGGATCTCGACCCGCATCACCAACGAGGTCGCCGACGTCAACCGCGTCGTGCTCGACGTGACGAGCAAGCCGCCGGGCACCATCGAGTGGGAGTAACCCTCCCCGCAGGGTCAACGTGATGCCGTCGCTCATTCGTCCGAGCGGCGGCATTGCCGTATCCGCTGGGTACGCCGGCTCAAGGGACGAGACTCACTGCGCCGCCCTTAAAAAAAATGGGGAGAACCGCTCCCGGTATCCGTGCAAAGCTTCGCCCTCATGTCTACCGATGAGATCCGCGCCCTGATGTCCGCCGCCCACAACGACCGCCTGACCTGGAACACCCCGCTCTCCGAGGAACATGCCGCTCAGCTCGTCGATGCCTGCGCTCCCGGGCCCGGGGCGCGGATCGTGGACCTCGGCAGCGGCTGGGGTGAGCTGCTGATGAGGCTGGTGGAGTCGGCGCCCGGGAGTACCGGGGACGGCGTCGAGACCGATCCCGAGGCGGTGGCGCGGGGGCAGGCGCTCGCCGGGGAGCGGGGGCTCACGGAGCGCGTACGGATCCATCGGATGCCCGCCGCCGAGTGGGCCGACGACGGTTATGACCTGGCGGTGTCCATCGGCGCCTCTCATGCCTGGCCCGGGTCCACCCCCGAGGCACTCAAGGCCCTGCGTGCGGCCGTGCGGCCCGGCGGTCGGGTGCTGTTCGGGGAAGGGTTCTGGGAGCGCGAGCCGTCCGAACGGGCGCTGGCCGGGCTGGGGGCCGAGCCGGGAGACTTCGGTTCGCTGCTGGAGCTGATCCGGCAGGCCGAGGCCGTCGGGCTGCGGCCGCTCCAGGTGACCGTCGCCGACCAGCGCGAATGGGACCTCTTCGAGGCGAACGCCAACATCGGACGGGGCGAGCGGTGGGCGCTGGCCAACCCCGGGCATCCCCTGCACGACGGCGTCGTCGCGGCGGTCGACGAGCGGCGCACCGGCTACCACGGGGGCTACCGGGGAACGTTCGGCCTCGCCTACCTCGTGCTCAGCGCCTGAAAGGGGCCCCGAACCCGGACCCGGACCGGTGCATGAATCGGTACGTGATCGCTCTGGCCACCTGCGGCAACCGGCGGTAACTTCCGATCCCGTACGCCCTGGGATCCCTGAGGAGTCACCATGCCCGAGCCCACACCGATACCCGTGGAACAGCTGCAGTTCGCGATGCCGCCCGTCCATCAGTCGGTCGACGAGGAACGCGCGTACCGCAAGGAACGGCTGGCCGGGGCGCTCAGGCTGTTCGGGGAGTACGGGTACGAGGACGGCGTCTGCGGTCACATCACCGCGCGGGACCCGGAGTTCACCGACTGCTTCTGGGTCAACCCCTTCGGGGCCCCCTTCGACGGGCTCGCGCCAAACGAGCTGATCCTGGTCAACGGGGAGGGACAGGTCGTCGAGGGGCGCCACCACGTCAATCAGGCGGCGTTCGCCGTCCATGCGCAGGTGCACCGGGCCCGCCCGGACGTCGTCGCCGTCGCACACACCCACTCCGTGCACGGTCGGGCTCTGTCCGCGCTTCGTGAACTCATCGAGCCGATCACCCAGGAATCCTGTGCCTTCTACGAGGACCACGCCCTGTACGACGCGTACACCGGGGTCGTCGTGGACGAGGAGGAGGGGCGCCGGATCGCCGCCGCGCTCGGCGGGCGCAAGGCGATCGTGCTGCGCAACCACGGGCTTCTGACTGTCGGTGACTCGGTGGACGCGGCTGCCTGGTGGTTCATCGCGCTCGAGCGCTCCTGCCAGGTGCAGCTGGCCGCACGGGCGGCCGGAAAGCCGGTGCTGATCGAGCACAGGGACGCGGTCACGACCCGTGAGCAGCTCGGCAGCGACCTGGTGGCCTGGATCAACTATCAGCCACTGTGGCGCCGGATCAGTCGCACATTCTGACGATACGCGCCGACGATGCGCCCCGATGCGGTCCCGAGCCCGTCCGTACGGCACAATTCGCAGCAATCACAGTCGAGTTGGCTGGACCGGGGCTTGAAAGGGCGGCGTTCTCCGTGGCGTTGGACGAGGCGAGGGCGAGCAGCACGCACGGCGGCGGCTGCACGTGCGGCGGCTGCCCGCACGGGGCGCGCGAGGGCCACCGGCGCGCGGTGGCCGCCTTTCTGGCCAAGCGGGACGAACTCGCCGCAGGTCAGGGGCTGCCGCCCGGGGTCGCCCAGTCCGCCTCCGCGACCCGCCAGTGGGTCTCGGACGAGCTGACCCAGTCGGCAAGGACCGTCGCCGAACGGGGCCGGGAAGCGGGCGATGCCTGGCTGTACCGGGTGTGGCGGCGCACCCTGATCGCGGTGTGGGGGAGCGTCGCCGTGCTGGTCGTCGCCGAGGCCGCCACCGCCATCGGGGCTGGCTGGACCAACGCCCGTACGGCGGGACTGGTCGCCGGACTCGTCACCGCGGGCCTGCTCACCGGCGCCGCCCACGTCCACCGGGCCCGCGGCGGCCTCCTCGCCCCGGTGATCGGCGAGGACAACCGGCTCTCCACCTCCCGGGCGGTCGCCGCGTCCTGGGTGCTGCTGGCGGTCTTCTCCGTACTCGTGCTGGCGCTCCAGCTGGCGGGCGCCTCCGGCCACGCCGAGCGCGACGAACTGATCGAGGGGCTGGATCTGGCCAGGGGCGCCGGCGTGGTGACCGTGCTTGCGCTGGTGTGCGCCGTCGCCGTGGTCGTACGCCGGGTGGTGACCGTACGCGCCCTGTCCGGGCGACTGCAGAAGCTGCGGGCCGGCCGGCCGCGCGCCGCCGATCTGCTCACCGACGACTCCGGGCGGGGCAGCTTCACGGATGTGCAGTACGTGCTGGTGAGCACCGTCGCCGTACTGTTCGCCGGGGTCCGGCTGGCCCGCAGGCCCGAGCAGCTGCCCGATCTGCCCTGGGGGCTTGCGCTGCTGGTCACCGTCTCGGCGCTCGCATACTTCGCCGGGAAGTACGCGGAGGGCGGGCGTCCGGTGGTGCTCTCGGTGGTCCGGGCCAGGGAGGCCGGGGATCTGGACGCGCCGATCCGAACCGGCGACGACATCGAGATCCGCGGTGCGGGCTTCGTGCCGCCCGGCGCCGGGGCGCCGGACAGGCTGGCCCGCATGGTCGTCCGGATCGGCCGGGTCCATGTGCATGTGCCGCTGATCCCGGTGACCGGCGGCTTCGCCAACCCGACCGACAGCGTGCTCACCGTACCGGTACCGGTGGAGGTGGAACCGGGGCTGGTGGAGGTGCAGGTCGTGACCGCTGCCGGGGTGGAGACGAACCGGGTCGAGATCGATGTGACGGACTGACTGCCGCAGCCCGTGCCCGGCCACGGGGTGACGGATACCGGCCGACCGGACGCCCCAGCGGGTGAGCCGCGCGTTCCCGACGTACGTATGGTCTGTTGACGGGTCTACGGAAGGCGGGGCAGCCGCATGCAGGACATTCGGGATTACAGCATGAACGTAAGCGTTCTGGGTGAGCCGAGAGGGCTCAAGGAACTGGCGCGGGAGCACGCCCTGCTGCCCCTGCGGATCTTTCTCGGCGTCACCTTCATCTACTCCGGGCTCGACAAACTGACGGACAGCGCCTTCTTCCGCGCGAGCGGCGCCGACTCCATCGGCGAGACGCTGCACGCGGTACGGGACTCGTCCGCGATCCCGGCCCTCGTCGACCTCGCGCTGAAGAGCCCCGGCACCTTCGGGTACGCCATCGCCATCGGTGAACTCCTCGTCGGCATCGGCACCCTCATCGGGCTGTGGGCACGGCTCGCCGCACTCGGCGGGGCGCTGATCTCGCTGAGCCTGTGGCTGACCGTGAGCTGGCAGGTCGAGCCGTACTACTTCGGCAACGACCTGGCCTACCTCATGGCCTGGCTGCCGCTGGTGCTCGGCGGGGCCGCGGCGTTCTCCGTGGACGCCTTCCTCGCGTCACGACGGCGACGGATCATGTAGTTCACCCAGGTCACGGTGGCGGCCAGCCAGAGGCCGCCGAAGAACAGCGGGAAGAAGAAGACCCACGGGGCGTCCCAGACCCCCGCGGCGTCCGCCGCGTATCCCGCTGCCAGAGCGAGCATGACCACACCCGCCACCGCACGCCCCGGACGGATCTCATGACGCAGCACGGGTGACCTCCACCTGTCCGATGCCGACTTCGAGAGTGAGCTCGACCGTGCCGGCCGGTTTACTGCCCGGGGGCGGCGGAAACGTCCTGTGTTCCTGCTGCGCCGGGTTGACGTTCACATCGACCCGAGTGCCCGCCGGCTCGTCGCTCGGCCGGCTGACCGGCAGCGTGATGTCGCCGAGGCCCGCCCGCGCGTCCACCTTCACCGTGACCGCCTTCGGTACGACGACGACCACGCGGCCCGCCCCGACCCCCACCCCCGTGCGGACCGTGTCCCCGCGGGGAACCGTGACGTCGGTGAGGTCCAGCCGTGCCACCCCGGAGCCCAGTTCGTAGTGCGGCTGGACCGCCGCCACCGTGGCCGGCCGCCACTCCTCGCGCACCCACTGCGTGGTGATGTCCTTGGGCAGCGCGGAAGCGCCCGCCAGCAGGGCCGCTGTGATCATCGACACCATGACCGTGCCGAACCCGGTCCGTCCGAGGAACGCGCTGACCAGCATCCCGAGCCCGAACACCGCGAGCGCACCGGCCAGACCGATCTGCAGACTCGTACCGAACGGCTGGGAGTCCCAGCTCAGCCCCGTGCCCAGACCGCCCGCGATCAGCGCGAACAGAAACACAAGACCACCGATCGAGGCCGGGCCCCTGGTGCCGTCCTCCTGCCCGGGCGCGCGGAACGGGTCCTGGGGCGTCGCCCCCCGGGGGCGTACCGCCCGGCCGTCGAGCACCGCATCGGCCGGACCCCACAGATAGCCGGGGCCCATCGGCCCCGAGGTGCCGTCCTTGATGATCGGATCCCGCCACCACGACGGGCTGCCCGGCGTCGGCGGAGCCTTCACCTCGGGCGGCGCGTCCGCCACCGCCTGCGCGGTCGCCGGATGCAGCGGGTCCTCGGGCGCCGCAGTCCTGCGGTTCTGCGTCCAGACGGCGAAGCCGACGACCGCGAGCGACAGCATCGCGGAGAACGCCAGCGTGCCGCGGTTGCCCAGCATGGAGAGGAACAGCCCGCAGCCGATCAGCGCGAGCAGCACCGCGATCAGCGACGCACCCTCGACGCGGCCGGACAGCAGCCTGCGCGCCTCGTTCTCCTCCTCGCCGTCCAGGGGGATCAGCAGCCAGGCGAAGCCGTAGAAGATCAGCCCGATGCCGCCGGTGACGGACAGCACACCGAGCACGATCCGGAAGATCACCGGATCGACGTCGCAGTACCGGCCGAGCCCGCCGCACACCCCGGCCACGACTTTCTGCCGTGGGCTGCGCCGCAGCTGTGGTCCCGGCTCGGGGGGTGGTGCGACACCGGGGGAGGCGTCCTGGGGAACGGTCATGGCTCCATGGTGACGGGCCGAGCGCCTGTCCGGGACCCGCGCCGACCCTGGCCGATCCCTGATATTGGCGCGGCGGTCCCCTGGGGGAGGCAAATCCGGTACCAGTACAGCGGCCCCTGCGGGTGGCGCCCCCGCGCACTCTCAGGGTCCGCTCGGGGGCGGACCCTGATGCCGTCGCCCGTACGGACATGTGACGATCGGGTCATGCCAACCGCCACGCCCCGAGCCACAAGCTCCCTCAACACCGACCCGGAGGAGCCGCCGCTGCGCAAGCTGTACCGCAGCGCCGACGGACGGTTGCTCGGCGGCGTCGCGCGCGGTCTCGCCGGACATCTCGGGCTGCCCGTCGCCTGGGTGCGGTTCGTCTTCCTCGGCCTGTTCTTCGCGGACGGCCTCGGCGCGCTGCTCTACGCCGTGTTCTGGATCGTCGTCCCGCTCGGCGTCGGTGGCGTGGACGCGCCGCGCTCCCTCTTCGAGACCGCCCCGGACGGCAGACGCCGGCTCCGCAAACCCGACAAGGGCCAGGTTTTCGCCCTCATCGCGCTGTTCATCGGCGCCATGATCTTCGTCGGTAACGTCGACATGGGCAGCGAGGCCGACCGCTACATATGGCCCACGCTGCTGATCGGCGCCGGTTCCGTACTGGTGTGGCGGCAGGCCGACAACGCCCGGCGCGCCCGCTGGATGGAGGTCGGCAACCGCCGCCGGGTCCTGCATCTGGCCCGGGGGCTGGCCGGGGTCGCCCTGGTCGGCCTGGGCCTGGCCGTCTTCATGGTGGTACGCGGCTCCGCGGCCCAGCTCGGCAACGTCCTGACCGCCGCGATCGCCGTCCTCACCGGCATCGCGCTGCTGGCCGGCCCCTACCTCGTACGCATGACCCAGGACCTCTCCGAGGAACGCACGATGCGGATCAGGGCCCAGGAGCGCGCCGAGGTCGCGGCCCATGTCCATGACTCGGTGCTGCACACCCTCACCCTGATCCAGCGCAACGCCGAGGATGCGGGCGAGGTCCGCAGACTGGCCCGCGCCCAGGAACGCGAACTGCGCAACTGGCTGTACAACCCCGAGGGCACCGGCAAGGACGAGGACGACGAACCCGAGACCCTCGCCGAAGCGGTCAAGCGCGCCGCCGCCGAGGTCGAGGACAAACACGGCGTCCCGCTGGAGGTCGTCGTCGTCGGCGACTGCCCGCTGGACGAGAAGCTGGTCGCGCAGATGCAGGCCGCGCGCGAGGCGATGGTCAACGCCGCCAAGTACGGTGGCGCGGGCGGCGCCGTGCAGGTCTACGCGGAGGTCGAGGGCCGTACGGTCTTCGTCTCCGTACGGGACCGGGGCCCGGGATTCGATCTGGATTCCGTGCCGGGGGACAGAATGGGCGTACGAGAATCAATCATCGGCCGGATGCAGCGCAACGGCGGTACGGCGCGACTGCGTTCGGTGCCCGGCGGGGGCACGGAAGTCGAGCTGGAGATGGAGAGGACGAGCGATGACCAAGACCACTGAGGCGACCGGGGGCCCGGAGCGCCGGGTACGGGTCGTGCTCGTCGACGACCACCGGATGTTCCGCACCGGCGTCCAGGCCGAGATCGGCCGCACCGAGGAGACCGGCGTCGAGGTCGTCGGCGAGGCCGCCGACGTCGACCAGGCGGTCACCGTCATCACGGCGACCCACCCCGAGGTCGTCCTCCTCGACGTCCATCTGCCCGGCGGCGGCGGCGTCGAGGTGCTGCGCCGCTGCGCCCCGCTGATGGGCGCCGCCGGGAACCCGGTCCGGTTCCTGGCGCTGTCCGTCTCGGACGCCGCCGAGGACGTCATCGGCGTCATCCGCGGTGGCGCCCGCGGCTATGTCACCAAGACCATCACCGGCACCGACCTGGTCGACTCGGTCTTCCGGGTCCAGGACGGCGACGCGGTGTTCTCGCCCCGGCTGGCCGGCTTCGTCCTCGACGCCTTCGCCTCCACGGACGCGCCGCCGGTCGACGAGGACCTGGACCGGCTGACGCAGCGCGAGCGCGAGGTGCTGCGGCTGATCGCGCGCGGCTATGCGTACAAGGAGATCGCCAAGCAGCTGTTCATCTCGGTGAAGACCGTCGAGTCGCATGTCTCGGCGGTGCTGCGCAAGCTCCAGTTGTCCAACCGCCACGAGCTGACCCGGTGGGCGACGGCGCGGCGGCTGGTCTGAGCGCAACGTATAGCCGCGAACATCCCCAAAGCCCCTGGCCTCCGTCAGGGGCTTTCGCGCACCCCGCCGCACCCCGCGATCTCCTGACTTGGTGCAGCCCGCTCGGGTTCGCGGATCAGTCGAGCGAGACGTTCAGCTTCTCGCCGACCCTGCGGTAGCCGATCCCCGCGTAGATCCGCTCCACGTCCGCGTCGCCCGGCTCCAGCCACACCACCCGGCAGCCCCGCTCGAAGGCGGTCGCGGTCAGGTGGGCACTGAGCGCGGCGCCGATGCCGCGGCGGCGGAAGGCGTCGGCGACGGCGAGGCCGACCAGTTCGGTGAGGCCGTCGACCGGGACCGAGCAGCCGCCCGCGCCCGCCGGGACGCCGTCGACCGTGGCGAGGGCCGCGACCCCGCCACCTTCGGCCGCCGTGCGCAGCCAGGCCGCCTCGCCGCCCTCGGGCTCGCCCGTCCCGCCGTATCCGTGGTGCTGGACGAGCGCGGCGGCGTCGAACTCCGCGTCGGTGACCGGTTCGGCGATCGTGAGGGAGTCCACCGGCTTCGGTGGCACCAGGCCGCCGGGGGCACAGGCCAGGACCGGGGCCCGGTTCTCGACGGTGAACCCGGCGGCGAGCAGCGCGGGTTCGACCGCAGGCGCCCACGTGGGCAGATACTCCAGCCGAGGCAGCCGGTCACGCTCCCGGAATGCCGCGATCAGGGCGTCGAGATCCTCGGCCGTCGGCTCGGCGCCTTGGTCGGGTATCGCGTAATTGACGTACTTGATCGACCAGTTCGGGTTGTACAGCACAGTGAAGGGGCCGACCCGCAGATGGTCGGGGGAGCGCAGGGCGAGCGTACGGGCATGGGTCTGGACATCGGCGTCCATGGGCATGTGCGGTTCCCCTCCGGCCGGTTGATCAGAAGTCGGGAGCTTATGCCACCCGGGTTGCTCCGGCGAAGGGCATGTGGTCGATCGGCGCGACCCGGACCGGCGCTCCGGGCCGCGGGGCGTGGATCATTTGCCCGTTGCCGATGTAGAGCCCGACATGACTGATGCCGGAGTAGAAGAACACCAGGTCGCCCGGGGCCAGTTCGGAGCGTGAGATGTGCCGGCCGGCGTTGATCTGGGTGTACGTGGTCCGGGGGAGCGAGACACCGGCGGAGCGCCAGGCGGCCTGGGTGAGTCCGGAGCAGTCGAACGAGGACGGGCCGGTCGCGCCCCAGACGTACGGTTTGCCGAGAGCCCCGTACGCGAACGCGACGGCCTCGGCGGCACGGGCGTTGGGCGCCTGGACGGGGTCGTGTGCGGTGCCGCGGTCGGCTGCGTGCGCACTGTCCGAGTTCTCGTAGGTGGTGCGCTCGGCCGGGGACAGGGTGGTGAGGAGCCGCTGCGCGTCGGCCAGTTTGGTTCTGATCGTCGCCTTGTGCTTCTTCAGCTCGGCCTGGCGGGAGGTCAGCTCCGCCAGCTTTCCTTTGGCCTGCGAGCGCAGCTGGGCGATCCGGGCGACCTGACGCTCCACCCCGTCGACCTCGGCGGCCTGGCGGTCGCCGATCCGGTCCACGTACGAGGCGCGTTCCAGGTATTGGTCGGGGTCGGAGGAGAGTGCCAGCTGTACGGACGGGGCGAGGCCGCCGGTGCGGTACTGCGCGGCGGCGAGTGAACCCAGTGCGTTGCGCGAGGCGTTCAGGCGCTCGGTCCTGCGGGCCGCCTCGTCGCGCAGGGTATCGAGGGCACCGGCGGCTGCGGTCGCCTTCTCCTTCGCGCCGTTGTACTGCTCGGTGGCGACTTCCGCGTCGTGGTAGAGCCGGTCCACCTTCGCCCTGATCTGGGCTGGAGTGAGCTGAGGATCGGCGTGTGCGGAGCCTGGCAGAGCGGCAGCGGCGGCGGCCCCGGCAAAGGCGAGGGTGGCTGCGGTGCGGGCAGCAGAGCCGGTGTACGGGCGCTGCTTGGGTTTCCGGTGCGCTGCCACGGGGGCGTGCGTCCTTCCTGGCGACTGCCCGTCGGGGACTACCGGCGGGCCCGCCCGAGGTCCGGCGGCGGGTCACCAACAGGGAGAGCGGCCCGCCGCCGGATCTCTCGGCGGGGCGACCGGTGTGCCGCCCGGGTGCGGAGCGGCGGTGAAGCCGGTCACCTGGTCAGCGACGCTAAACCCGGGGCATGGAGAAGAGTCGTAATGACGCCTATTGTCTGAATTTGGCGCGGCGCTGTCGCCAATTGATCGGAAAAATTACACCAGAGTCAGGCAATTGGTGCAGACACGAGCGAAGCGGCAAGAAGTCGCACCTGCCTGCAGAGGGGTGATATGGGCGGGGATACGCTGCGGCCCATGGACGTACTCATACATGTCTTCGTCGCCCTGCACATCATCGGTATCGCTTGTCTGCTGGGCGGTTTCCTGACCCAGATGAAGGCGATGGGCGCGGGCACGGCCCGGTTCGTCCCGGCGATGCTGCACGGCGCGCTGACGATGCTGGTCACCGGTGTCGCGCTGGTCGGGATCAACGAAGCCGACGGCTATCACGTGAACAACATCAAGATCGGGGTCAAGCTGCTGCTCCTGGTCGTCATCCTCGCGCTCGTCTACATCAAGCGGGACGAGGAGAAGGTCGACAAGGGTGCCTTCGCGGCCGTGGGCGGGCTGACGCTCGCCAACATCTTCATCGCCACGCTCTGGACCTGAGCCGGCCCGTGCGCGTGCTGTACCCGCCTGCCGGACGGGTTCGAGGACAAGCCCGCCCAGCAGCTGAGGACGTAGGGGTGTGAGCCGCTAAGACGGCCGCACGCTGCCGTGGATCGGCATGTAGTAGATCGACTCCTCGCGCACACTCGGGCCGACGAGGACTCGCATTCCCCTACGTGGCGTGGGCGCCCGCTCTCTTTGCGTGCCCGGTCGTCGGGTGCGGTTCGCCATGCGGCCGTCGCATGTCGGTGCGGCGGCCTGGGGCTGTCCCGTAATCCCTGGCGGGACAGCGTGCGGCGTCAGATGCGGTGCATCGCAAGGCGGAGGGGCGTCCGCATACTGGATGTATGCGGACGTTCCGACAACGCGGCGAGGTGCCGTAGCTGACGTCGTGCGCCCGTCAGGGATTACGGGACAGCCCTTAGACTCGACAAGCGATGAGCAGCCTCTTTGACGACAGCTTCCTGGCCGGCCTCCAGCACTCGGAGGAAGAGCCCCCGCCGCCCCCCGAGGACTCCGCACCCGAAGCGGTGCCGGAGGACCTCTTCGCGGGCGCATTCGACGGGCCCCCTCCGCCCAGGGAGGCGTACTACCGCGACGGCGCGCACCGCCCCGTCATCGACTCCGCGGCGCTTCTCGACGGGCTGAACACCGAGCAGCGCGCCGCCGTGGTCCACGCGGGCTCCCCGCTGCTCATCGTCGCCGGGGCGGGCTCCGGCAAGACCCGGGTCCTGACCCACCGCATCGCCCACCTCCTCGCCGAACGCGGGGTGCACCCCGGCCAGATCCTGGCGATCACCTTCACCAACAAGGCCGCGGGCGAGATGAAGGAGCGCGTCGAGCAGCTCGTCGGACCGCGCGCCAACGCCATGTGGGTCATGACCTTTCACAGCGCGTGCGTACGCATCCTGCGCCGCGAGTCGAAGAAGCTCGGCTTCACCTCGTCGTTCTCGATCTACGACGCCGCCGACTCCAAGCGGCTGATGGCCCTGGTCTGCCGCGATCTCGAGCTCGACCCGAAGCGCTTCCCGCCGAAGGCGTTCACGGCCAAGGTCTCCAACCTGAAGAACGAGCTGATCGACGAGGAGACCTTCGCCGGCCAGGCGGCGGACGGCTTCGAGAAGACCCTCGCCCAGGCCTACGCGATGTACCAGTCCCGGCTGCGCGAGGCCAACGCGCTGGACTTCGACGACATCATCATGACGACGGTCCATCTGCTCCAGGCGTTCCCCGACGTCGCCGAGCACTACCGCCGCCGCTTCCGGCACGTCCTGGTCGACGAATACCAGGACACCAACCACGCCCAGTACACCCTCGTGCGCGAACTGGTCGGCCCGGCCGGCGAGGGCGACGCCCCCGCCGAGCTGTGTGTCGTCGGTGACGCGGACCAGTCGATCTACGCCTTCCGCGGCGCGACCATTCGCAACATCCTCCAGTTCGAGGAGGACTACCCGAACGCGACCACGATCCTCCTGGAGCAGAACTACCGCTCCACGCAGACGATCCTGTCCGCCGCCAACGCGGTCATCGAGCGCAATGAGAGCCGCCGCCCCAAGAACCTCTGGACGAACGCCGGCACGGGCGCCCGGATCACCGGCTTCGTAGCCGACACCGAGCACGACGAGGCGCAGTTCGTCGCCGACGAGATCGACCGGCTGACCGACGCGGGCGACGCCAAGGCCGGCGACGTTGCGATCTTCTACCGTACGAACGCGCAGTCCCGTGTCTTCGAAGAGATCTTCATCCGCGTCGGACTGCCCTACAAGGTCGTCGGCGGCGTGCGCTTCTACGAGCGCAAGGAGGTCCGGGACGTCCTGGCCTACCTCCGGGTCCTTGCCAACCCCGAGGACACCGTCCCGCTGCGCCGCATCCTCAATGTGCCCAAGCGCGGCATCGGCGACCGTGCCGAGGCGATGATCGACGCGCTCTCCATGCGCGAGAAGATCACCTTCCCACAGGCGCTGCGCCGGGTCGACGAGGCGTACGGCATGGCCGCCCGGTCGGCCAACGCCGTCAAGCGGTTCAACACGCTGATGGAGGAGCTGCGCACGATCGTCGAGTCCGGCGCGGGCCCGGCGGTGGTCCTGGAGGCGGTGCTGGAGCGCACCGGCTACCTCGCCGAGCTCCAGGCGTCCACCGATCCGCAGGACGAGACCCGCATCGAGAACCTTCAGGAACTCGCTGCCGTAGCCCTCGAATTCGAGCAGGAGCGGGGGGAAGAGGAAGGCGCGGGCACGCTCGCCGAATTCCTGGAGAAGGTCGCGCTCGTCGCCGACTCCGACCAGATCCCCGACGAGGACGAGGACGGCTCCGGTGTCATCACGCTGATGACGCTGCACACCGCGAAGGGCCTCGAATTCCCGGTGGTCTTCCTGACCGGCATGGAGGACGGCGTCTTTCCGCACATGCGGGCGCTCGGCCAGGTCAAGGAGCTGGAGGAGGAGCGGCGGCTCGCGTACGTCGGCATCACCCGGGCCCGCGAGCGGCTCTATCTGACCCGGGCGGCGATGCGCAGTGCGTGGGGGCAGCCCTCGTACAACCCGCCGTCGCGGTTCCTGGAGGAGATCCCGGACCAGCACCTGGAGTGGAAGCGGACCGGGCCGATGGCGGCCCCGGCCGGACCGACGTCGGGTATCACCTCGTCGCTGTCCTCGTCGCGCTCGCGCTCCGGCCCTTCGGGCTTCGCGACCCGGCGGACCTCGGACAAGCCGACGATCACGCTGGTTGTGGGGGACCGGGTCACGCACGACCAGTTCGGGCTCGGCACGGTGACAGCGGTCGAGGGCGTCGGCGACCAGGCGAAGGCGACGGTCGACTTCGGGGACGAGCGGCCGAAGAAGTTGCTGCTGCGGTACGCGCCGGTCGAGAAGCTGTAGGCAGGTAGGCAGGTAGGCAGGTAGGCAGCCGAGGCTGGTGCACCGGCCGCCGGGCGCCCGGGCTGTTGTGCCCGGCGCCCGGGCTGTGCGCTGGGTGTCGGCGGCCGGGTGGCCGGGTGGCTCAGGTCGGGTTGACGCCGTGGCTGCGGAGCCAGGGCAGCGGGTTGATCGCCGATCCGCCGCCGGGCCGCACCTCGAAGTGCAGATGCGGACCGGTCGAGTTCCCGGAGTCGCCCGAGTACGCGATGACGTCACCGGCCTTGACCGGTCCCGAGCGGATCCTGGTGCCGCTGAGGTGGCAATACCAGGTCTCGGTCCCGTCGGCCATGGTGACGATGGCCATGTTCCCGTAGGCGCTGTTCAGTTGGGTGCGCACGGTGCCGTCCGTCGCGGCCATCACGGGCGTACCCTCGAAGACCGGGAAGTCGATGCCCGTGTGCACGGACATCCAGTTGACGCCCGCCTGGCCGAAGTACGCGCTGAGGCGGTGATCCTTGACCGGCATGACGAACTTTGGGCGCAGGGCTTCCTTGCGGGCGGCCTCCTCCTCGCGCTTCTTCTTCTCGGCGGCCTGCCGCTCCCGCAAGTCGATGCGTTCCTGGGTACGGCTGGCGCGGTCGGCGAAGTTCTTGGCATCGGCCCCGAGATTGGCGAGCTGGGCGTCCAGCTTGTTGTTGGCCGCGGCCGACTTGACGGAACCGGCGTCGGCGGCCGCCATCGTGGTGGTGTTGTCGTCTTTCTTGTCCTCGCCGACCAGCCCGCCGACGGAGGCCGCGGCGATTCCGGCCACGCTCATCACGCAGGCGGAGGGAATGGCGACGGTGAGGAGCGCGGAACGCTTCGTGGGGGAACGCCGCCGACTGCGACTGCCGCCGCCCCCGCTGCGGGTGGCGGGGCGGTCGAGGGGGCCGTGGGCGTCGGGCGCCGCGTCGGGTGCCGCATCGGCCGTGTCTTCGGTGGCGGCTTCGGCTTCGTGCCCGGCGGTGTCGAAGTCGGTCTCCGTCTCCGTCTCCGGGAGGCTGAACTCGGCGGTGCGGTGGGGCTCGTACGGGTCGAAGGAGTCCTGGTCGCCATAGGACTCGTATGACTTGCGCGCCCCGTGCGCCTCGTGCGCCTCGTGCGCCTGTTGTGCTTCGTATGCCTCGTGTGTCGTCGGCGCCTCGTACAACATCTGCGCGGTCTGCTGTGTCTGCTCGGGCGTGGCGCCGGTGTTCCAGGCCGTGGCGTCGTACGCGCCCGTGTCGTACGCGGCCGTGTCGGTCGTCGGCCACTGGCCGGTCTGGTACCAGCCGTTGGTGTCCCACTGGCCCGTGGCGTCGTGGCCGCCGCCCTGTACCGGAACGTTGGCGAAGGCGCTCGTGGCGGTGGCGTCCGTGACAGCTGCCGTGTCGTAGTCGGCGGCGGGCGTCCAGATGGCTGTGGTGTCGTACGTCGGACCTGTGGCGTACTGCTGCTGGGGCTGCGCCGCGTACGGGGCGCAGGCGTCGTACGCGGTGGTGGTGTGCGCGCCCGTGTCCCACTGCGTGGAGTCGTACTGGCCGCTGTACCCGGCCTGGCCGGTGTCGTAGCCGCTGTCGTGCGTGCCGTCATAGCTGCTGGGCAGGCAACCGAAGAGCGGGTCGCTGTCGAAGCTGCCGGTGGTTTGGCTGTCGTACCCGGCGTACCCGGCGTGGGGGTGCTGGTCGTTCACCAACTTCTCTCTCGCCTCGGCAGCAGGACCTGTGGTCTGGGGTCCGACGGTGGGATCCCAGGGGGAGCAGTGGCCGCGACTGTACCCGGCGGTACGTGACGTCGACAATCTTCGGCAGGTGGGGCGGCTCAGGAAACGGGCAATCGGCCGTCTTTCGCCGGACTGTCCATACAGCCTTGGCTTTATGTTCGAAACACGTTCTATTTGCGAGGTCTCCGTCGGGTGAGGTAGGGCCGGGCGGGCGGGCCCGGGCCTGCCCGGTCAGGCCACCGAAGCGGCTCCAGGTGTTCCTGCGGCTCCTGCTGCCCTTGCGGCTCCCGGTGTTTCTGCGGCTCCTGCTGTTCCGGTGGCTTCGATCACCGATTCGCGGGATTCCAACGCCTGCCGGACTGCGGCGGCGACCGTCGGGTGTACCGGGAGCGCGAGATGGCCGATCCCGCTGACGCGTACGTTCAGCGCGTCGAGATCCGGATGGTCGACGCAGGCCGCCTCGGCAGGGACGATCACTCGGTCCAGCTCGCTCCAGAAGCTCACGAACCGGGTGCGGCAGCCGGGCGCCGGTCTGCGCAGTTCCTCGATCGGTGCGGAGCCCGTACGCATCTGGCGCACGATGGGGTGCGCACTCGCCAGCGGGGCGACGGCCGTGCCCCCGTGCGGTGTGCCGAGGGTGACCAGGGTGCGGACCCGCTGGTCACCGCCCAGCCGCTGTACGTAATAGCGGGCGATCAGGCCGCCGAGGCTGTGCCCGACGATGTCGACCTGGTGGTGTCCGGTGCGGGCGCAGATCTCCTCGACGTGCCGCCCGAGCAGCTCGGCCGCCGTACGGATGTCGCACGTCAGTGGCGAGTAGTTGAGCGACTCCAGATGGCGCCAGCCGTGCCGGGCGAGGGAGCGGCGGAGCAGGACGAAGACCGAGCGGTTGTCGATGAAGCCGTGCAGGAGTACGACGGGCGGCCGCTCGCTGCCCTCGGCGGGGAGGGCGGAGGTCCCGGCCGGGGCGGTGGGGGGTGCGGTGGTCGGTTCGGCCGGGTGTTGCGGGGGTCGTCGCCGCTCCCCGGCGATGCCGGTGGGGTAGAGGAGCACATGCCCGGCGAGGACCACCAGCTCAAGCGCGGTGGCCTTGAGCAGTGCGGATGACAGCCGGGTGCAGCACAGACACGGCCGGCGCAGCAGTAGGGGAAGGAAAGGCGGGACCTTCATGGCCGACCTCCTGCTTCGGCAAGCGGGGAGGCGGCTCCGCTCCCCGTATGCCCTCATGGGGTGCCGTTGCGGAGGTACGGGCGGTCCGCCCGGCCGTCCGGCCGGGGTTCGGCCCCGATTCGCAGGCCCCTGCTCACCGGTGGTGACCGGCGAACGATCGGCCGACGGGCCCGATGGTGATGGGCCCGGCAGCCCGTACCACCGTGCCGCGCGGCTGGCGGCGCGGTGGTACGGCGACCTCTTGGCGACTCCCCTGGCGGCGGTCCCGCACGGCAGGCGTGCCGCGTCAAGCGGGAACGGCGCCCGGTGAACATGTCCCACGTGTGATTTCCCCCTCCCCGTCCACCGCGAAACGGCGGGTTGCGGGATGCTGGCGATAACGTTCGTTCACATCCCCGGCCCTTCAGGCACGGGAGACGCATGTGGAGGCAGTGATGGGTGTGACCGGTCCGATCCGTGTGGTGGTGGCCAAGCCAGGCCTGGACGGCCATGATCGTGGGGCCAAGGTGATCGCGCGGGCGCTGCGCGACGCCGGTATGGAGGTCATCTACACCGGGCTCCACCAGACGCCCGAGCAGATCGTGGACACCGCGATCCAGGAGGACGCCGACGCGATCGGCCTCTCGATCCTCTCCGGTGCGCACAACACGCTCTTCGCCAAGGTGATCGAGCTGCTGAAGGAGCGCGAGGCGGAGGACATCAAAGTCTTCGGCGGCGGCATCATCCCGGAGGCGGACATCGCACCGCTGAAGGACCAGGGCGTCGCGGAGATCTTCACCCCGGGCGCGACGACGGCGTCGATCGTCGACTGGGTCAACGCGAACGTCCGCCACCCCGCGGAAGCCTGACCCGCGTCCCCACCCGCAAGGCAGCGGGCCGACAGGCCCGCCTGCCCGGGGCGATGCGCCGGGGACGGCTGCGCGGGGGTGGTCGGCGGGGGCGCTTGCGTCTGGAGCCGCTTGCCCGCAGCCACTGCCTGGGACCGACTCTCCGGGCTGCGCCCGGCGCCACGTGTGACCGGACCCCGCCCGCCGCCTGCCGGACCCTGGCCCGGCCTGCGGCCTGCGGCCTGCGGGCCCTGGCCTCGCTCGTCGGCCCCCGGCTCCGCCTCCCGGATGCCCCCGGGCCCTGGCCTCGCCCACTGGCCCCCGCCCCCTTGGCCTCCCGGCGCGCCGGTGCCGCTTGCTCGGGACCGAGTAGGCGAGACCGGCCACAGGCTCCGCCTCCCGGACGCCCCCAGACCCTGGCCCCGCCCGCCGGCCCCCTTGGCCTCCCGGCCCGCCCTTGCCGCTTGCTCGGGACCGGGTAGCCGAGACCAGCCCTCGACCCCGCCCGCCGGCCTCCGCCCCCTTGGCCTCCCGGCCCGCCCTTGCCGCTTGCTCGGGACCGGTTAGCCGAGACCGGGGGACACTCGGCCTCCGGACCGTGCCATTCCCAGGCCTCCGGGGTCCCAGGCCTCCGGGCTCTCAGCTCCCGGCCTCCGCCGGGCCGGGGCCCCGTCCAGCCGCCCGGTTCCTGCCGATCCCCCTCAGCTCGGTATCAGCTCCAGGTCCATCGCCGAGCGCAGCCGCAGCGTGGAGATCAGTCGTCGGAATGCCTCCGACCAGTAGCCGTTCGCGCCCGGTGAGGCGTCCTCCGGTTCGTCCGGGGTGGTGGTGAGGACCTCCAGGCGGTCCGCCTCGGCCGGGTTCAGGCAGCGCTCGGCGAGGCCCATCACGCCGCTGAAGCTCCAGGGATAGCTGCCCGCGTCCCGGGCGATGTCCAAGGCGTCGACGACCGAGCGGCCGAGTGGTTCGGCCCAGGGGGTCGGGCAGACCCCCAGCAACTGGAAGGCCTCCGACAGCCCGTGCGCCGCGATGAAGTCGGCCACCCATTCGGCCCGTTCGGCTGCGGGAAGTATGGCGAGGAGCTTCGACCGCTCGGCGAGCGACGCCGTACCGGGGCCGTTCGGCGAGGGGACGGAGGGGGCGCCGAGCAGCGCGCGGGCCCACTCCGGATCCCGCTGCCGCGCTGCTGCCCGACACCATGCCGCGTGCAGTTCCTCGGCCCAGCCGTCGGCGACCGGCAGGCCGACGATCTCCTGCGCGGTGCGGCCACCGAACCGCACCGGCCAGGTGGCGAGCGGGGTCGCCTCCACCAACTGGCCGAGCCACCACGACCGTTCGCCCCGTCCGGACGGCGGAACCGCCACCACGCCGTCGCGCTCCATCGACGCATCGCATTCGTGAGGGGCCTCCACGGCGACGGAGACCTCGTCGCCGGTGAGGTCCGGGCTCACACAGGACATCGCGCGCGCCGCCATCCGTTCGGCGAACGCCGACTCCGGTAGCGCGGACAGCAGTTCTGCAGCCGTCGAACGGACATTGCGGCTGCGGTCGGAGAGCGCCTGCTCCAGGAAGGTCTCGTCCATTCCGGACAGCCCGGTGCGCAGTGAGTCGAGGAACATCAGCCGGTCCTCGGCGCGCTCGGTGGTCCATGTGGTGGCGAGCAGTGCGAGCGCTTCGGCGGGATCGTGCGCCCGTACGGCCCCGAGCAGGGTGACCCGTTCGGCGAACAGGCCCTCCTCCCACAACCGGGCGACCGCTGCCGGCTCCGTGATGTCCGGCGGCAACGAGCCGCCGGACGAGCCGCGCAGCGCGAACTTCCACTCGGGGTTCAGCCCAGCCAGCCACAGCCCGCGCGGTCCGGCGAAGGCCAGGGCCTGCGGCCGCAGATCGGTACGGGACCTGGCCGCGTCCAGCAGGGGCGGGAGCAGCGCGGCCGGGGCCCGATAGCCGTGCTGATTGGCGGTGGCCAGCCACTGCGGGATCAGCTCCGTGAGATCAGGAGCCGTACCCCGCCGACCGCCCGAGCCGCCCGGTGCCGCCCGGTCCGCGAGCAGTTGGGCGAGCCTGCGCCGCGCGGCCGGCGGCAACGGTGGCCGAGGGTCGGCGGGCGTCGGCTCGGGCCGGACGGCCGCGGAGGCGGGCAGCAGACCCGCTCTGCGTTGCACGGTGTGGAGCGCCGCCGCGTCCAGCAGTCCGCCCGGTCCGCCGCCTCCCTCGGCCGGGCGGCGGTCGGTGCCGAGAAGTGCCGAGGTGACGAGCTCTTCCCACGGCGCGGGTGTGATGGTACGAGGCATTGGTCCCCCTTCGGATTCAACGTCAGATGAGCGGCACGGTCTCGGACGTCGTGTCGACGCTGCTGATTTCGACGCCGTCGGCATCGACTCCGCAGGCTCCGGCCCCGGCGTCCGCGTCTGTGGACCAGGCCGCGAGGGGGTCGAACCCACCGTGGCCGCATTCGCCGAAGACCGTGACCGGCGAGCCGCCGGAGAGCGCGACGAGCTTCCACAGCCCGGGCCGGGACAGCGCCGCCGCGGCGATGGGCAGGGCTGCATCGCCCGCCGCGTCGACCAGTTGCCAGCCGTCCTCGGACGGCACGGGTATGACCTCGCGCAGTGTCACCGGCCAGGCGTCCAGCCAGGGATCGTCCCGCAGGGCGTTTCCGTACGCACCGATCGCGGCCGCCGCCGTACCACCCGGAGGTGGCGTACCGGTCGGTGACGGGACGCCGAACTGCCCGCCCAGCTCCGCCCGTAGCTGGCCTGCGCCCGGACAGGGGGTGATCTCGGCGTCGATCGTGACACCCACCGGCAGTGCCAGCCCGGGGGAGCGCCCGGCCGCCCCGAACGAGAGCAGCAGTGCCGTGCGGCCCGAGTCCCTCCCGTACAGCCAGATGCGGCGCGTGACGATCTTGCCGTCCGGGGTGTCGTACTGGGCGAGGACCAGCCAGTGGTCGCGGACCGGTGGGCCCTCGGCGGGGGCGGTCAGCCCCACGCGGGTACGGACCGTGGCTGCCAGCGGCTCCGGCAGCCGGTCTATCCCCAGCCACGCGCTGTCCAGCAGATGCAGCAGCGCGCACTCCTCCAGCAGCCGCACCGGCCAGCCCGGCCCGGAAGCCGGGATGGAGCCCAACTCCCTCACGCGTGCCGCCAGTCCGGGTGCCTGGGCGTCGACCATGCGGGCCGCCGTCTCCTCCCACAGCCCGTACCCCGACTGATCGGCTGCTGCCAGACCGCCGCGCAGCAGATCCGTCAGCCGCTGCTCCAGCTCCTGTGCGCCGCCGGTGATCCGCTCGGCCCGGCGCTCGGCGCGCCGCCGGGCGGCCTCCGGGTCGGCCGGGCCCGCGGCCGAGGCGCCGCCCGCCGCCTGCCCGCCTTTCACCCCCTTGTCCGCCGCACGCTTGCGACGGCCCGTCAGCCACTCACCGGCCCAGTCCGGCACCTCGCCGGCGGGCAGGGCCGATTCGCCGGACGCCCAGACCAGCAGCAGACCCAGCGCGTGCTTGCACGGGAACTTCCGGCTGGGACAACTGCACTTGTACGCAGGACCGGTGGTGTCCACCACCGTTTGATACGGCTTGCTTCCGCTTCCCTTGCACAGCCCCCACACCGCACCCGAAGCGTCACACCCGCCACCCGACCACGGGCCGGCCGAACCGAGCTTGCTCCCCGCCTTGCGTGATGACTCGTCAGGAGCCAGGGCCAGGACCTGCTCCACCGTCCAGCGCGCCGCCCGGTCGGCGGTGCGCAAGGGTTCTCCCCCGTGAGATAGCAGCATGGGGACGACGGTAGAACGCGCCACTGACAATCGTCCTGACCTGCTGATTTGCCGTCATGCATACCACTTGACGTTACTTGCCCTTTGCGATTCGCTGCGAACTCCAGACCTTCGAATCCGGGGGATCAGCTGATGAACCGCACCGCCCGTAACATCCGCAACGTCCGCACCGTTCGGACGGCTGTCTGCGCAGCCGTCGTCCTCGGTCTCGCCGTGGGCCTCGGCGCTTGCTCCGAGACCGTCGACCAGGTGGACAAGGCCGTGGACGAGACGTACGAAGTCACCTACGAGGTCACCGGCACGAGCGTCGACGAGATCCAGTTCCACGCAGGCGGGGGCAAGGCCATGGATCCGAAGATCGAGACGGTCAAGTCTCCCACCCTGCCGTGGCGGAAGACCGTCACGCTGCGCGGGATCATGCCGCCCGCCGTCATGCCGATCGCCCTGGACGAGGACGGGGCCGACGTCGCCTGCTCGATCACGCACAAGGGCAAGGTCATCGAGGAGGCCAAGGGCGAGGGCCTCATCACCGCGGGTGGCTGCGTCGCGGTCTCGCCGGTGGGCGGCTGAACTCTCCGCCCGCAGCCGCTGAATCGGCCCTGACCTGCGGTCGGGGCCGATTGTCAGTGGCATGGTGCACGGTGGGAACCACATCAGGTCGACCGATCTGGAGGGGGATCCATGACTGTGTCCGAAACCGCCGCAGCCGTCGGCGTACAGGCCCTGCGACCGCATGCCGAGAACGCCTTCGCTCATGAGCTGAAGGCACTTGCCGCGGCCGACGACCGCCCGCGGCCCGCCCGTTGGCAGTTGTCCCCGTGGGCCGTCGCCACCTACCTGCTCGGCGGCACGCTGCCGGACGGGACGGTGATCACGCCCAAGTACGTCGGCCCGCGCCGCCTCGTCGAAGTCGCCGTGACCACACTCGCCACCGACCGGGCCCTGCTGCTCCTCGGCGTTCCCGGCACCGCGAAGACCTGGGTCTCCGAGCATCTCGCGGCCGCCGTCAGCGGCGACTCGACGCTGCTTGTCCAGGGCACGGCTGGCACCCCGGAGGAAGCCGTCCGCTACGGCTGGAATTACGCACAACTGCTCGCGCACGGGCCCAGCCGTGACGCCCTGGTGCCGAGCCCGCTCATGCGCGCCATGTCCGACGGCATGACCGCGCGGATCGAGGAACTCACCCGTATCCCCGCCGACGTGCAGGACTCGCTGATCACGATCCTGTCGGAGAAGACGCTCCCCGTCCCCGAACTGGGCCAGGAGGTCCAGGCGGTCCGCGGATTCAACGTCATCGCCACTGCCAACGACCGCGACCGCGGGGTCAACGAGCTGTCCAGCGCGCTTCGCCGCCGGTTCAACACTGTTGTGCTGCCGCTGCCGGCCACCCCTGATGCGGAGGTCGACATCGTGTCCCGGCGCGTCGACCAGATCGGACGTTCGCTCGACCTTCCGGCCGCGCCCGACGGCATGGCCGAGATCCGCCGCGTCGTGACGGTCTTCCGCGAGCTGCGCGGCGGTGTCACCACCGACGGCCGCACAAAGCTTAAGTCCCCCTCGGGGACACTGTCGACGGCCGAGGCGATCTCCGTCGTCACCAACGGCCTTGCGCTGGCCGCACACTTCGGCGACGGGGTGCTGCGCCCCGGGGATGTGGCGGCGGGCGTCCTGGGCGCGGTTGTCCGCGATCCCGCGGCCGACCGGGTGGTCTGGCAGGAGTACCTGGAGACTGTGGTCCGGGAGCGCGACGGGTGGAAGGACTTCTACCGCGCCTGCCGCGAGGTATCCGCATGACCCGGGCCGCGCGTTCCGTCGGACCGCTGCTGCTGGGGGTGCGGCACCACGGCCCGGGCTCGGCCCGAGCCGTCCGTGCGGCCCTGGAAGCGGCCCGTCCGCGGGCGGTGCTCATCGAGGGGCCTCCTGAGGGTGACGCACTGCTGCCGCTGGCTGCCGACGAGCAGATGCGGCCGCCGGTCGCGCTTCTTGCCCATGCTGTCGACGACCCGGGACAGGCGGCGTTCTGGCCGCTGGCCGCGTTCTCGCCCGAGTGGGTCGCGATCCGCTGGGCGCTGGCGAACGACGTCCCGGTCCGCTTCATCGACCTTCCCGCGGCGAACACCCTGGCCATGACACAGACAGCGGAACGGCAGGCGGGCCGGGACGGGGCCGGGGAAGTGGGTAGGGACGGGGGAGCGGACGGGGACGGAGCCGGGGAGTCGGCTACGGGCGCCCCTGCTGTGCACGCCCTGATCGACCCCATCGGCGTACTGGCCGAGACCGCGGGTTACGACGACCCGGAGCGCTGGTGGGAGGACGTCGTCGAACACCGCACTCACGGCGTCGAGGCCGTCGACCCGCGGGCGCCGTTCGCCGCGCTCGCCGAGGCGATGACGGCACTGCGCGAGGTGTACGAGGACGGCGGCCACCCTCGTGACACCGTGCGTGAGGCGTATATGCGCATCCAACTGCGTAAGGCGGCAAAGGAGTTCGGCGCCGACATCGCGGTCGTCTGTGGCGCCTGGCATGTGCCCGCGCTCGGCACGAAAACCACACTCGCCGCCGACAGGGCCCTGCTCAAGGGGCTGCCCAAGGTCAAGGCCGAACTGACCTGGGTGCCCTGGTCGCACCGGCGGCTCGCCCGGCACAGCGGATACGGGGCGGGCATCGACTCGCCCGGCTGGTACGGACACCTCTTCGAGGCCGCCGACCGCCCGATCGAGCGGTGGATGACCAAGGTCGCCGGACTCCTGCGCGACGAGGACCGGTTCGTCTCGTCCGCCCATGTCATCGAGGCCGTCAGGCTTGCCGAGACCCTCGCCGCCATGCGCGGACGCCCGCTGGCCGGGCTGACCGAGACGACCGATGCGATCCGGGCTGTGATGTGCGACGGCTCCGATGTGCCGCTCGCGCTCGTACAGGACCGGCTGATCGTCGGCGAGAAACTCGGCGAAGTACCGGACACCGCCCCCGCCGTGCCCCTGCAGCGCGACCTCACCCGACAGCAGCGCACACTCCGGCTCAGACCGGATGCGCTGGAGCGGGAGGTGGAGCTCGACCTGCGCAAGGACACCGACGCGGCCCGCAGCAGGCTGCTCCACCGGCTGCGGCTCCTCGCCGTCGGCTGGGGCGAGCCCGCCGCAGGCCGGGCGAGCACCGGAACCTTTCGGGAGAGCTGGCGGCTGCGCTGGGAACCCGAGTTGTACGTGCGGGTCGCGGAGGCCGGGACATGGGGCACCACCGTGCTCTCCGCGGCGACGGCCAAGGCCGAGTCCCAGGCGGCTTCGGCGACCGCGCTCGCCGAAGTCACCGCACTCGCCGAGCACTGCCTCCTGGCCGAACTGCCCGACGCGCTGCCCGAGGTGATGCGAGCCCTCGCCGACCGCGCCGCGCTCGACGCCGACGTCGGCCATCTCGCCGATGCCCTGCCCGCGCTGGCCCGCACCCTGCGCTACGGCGACGTGCGGTCAACGGACACCGTGGCCCTCGGCGAGGTCGCGGCCGGGCTCGCCGAGCGGATCTGCGTCGGACTCCCACCCGCCTGCACCGGACTCGACACCGACGGTGCCGCCGAACTGCGCCGCCGGGTGGACGGGGTCCACACCGCGATCGGTCTGCTCACCGGAGCCGTTCAGCCGGATGCGGACGCGGGCGGGCTGCGTGAGCG
Source organism: Streptomyces sp. NPDC002785 (assembly GCF_040295565.1). Lineage (NCBI taxonomy): Bacteria > Bacillati > Actinomycetota > Actinomycetes > Kitasatosporales > Streptomycetaceae > Streptomyces > Streptomyces sp. NPDC002785. Next base: position 27,028 of record NZ_JBEOVN010000084.1, read on the forward strand.
CTGGACCGCCGTACTGCACAAGCTCGCCACCCGGGACACGGTCGCGGGTGTCATCCGGGGCCGTGCTGCCCGGCTGCTGCTCGACGAAGGACGGCTCGCGCAGGACGACGCCGCACGGCTGATGGGCCTGGCCCTCTCGCCCGGCACACCCCCGGCCGATGCTGCGGCCTGGATCGAGGGGTTCGTCGGCCAAGCCGCCGGGGGCGGCATGCTTCTCGTCCACGACGAGCGACTGCTCGGCCTGGTCGATGCCTGGCTCACCGGGGTTCCCGCCGACACCTTCGCCGATGTGCTGCCCCTGTTGCGCCGTACCTTCTCGGCGTACGAAGCGGGCGTACGGCGCACGCTGGGCGAACTCGTGCGGCGCGGTCCGGCCGCCGGGGGACCGGCAGCCACTGCCACCGGGACCGGGGCCACGGCACCCGGCTTCGGCCCCGGACTCGATGGGGCCAGGGCCGAAGCGGTGGTACCGGTGCTGCGCCTTCTGCTCGGTCTGGACACCGGCACCGATCCGGACCCGGGTAGCGCCGACCCGGACGAGAGAGCCGAGAACGTCAAGGAACCGCTGGGGGCAACGGGATGACCACGGACACGGCCGGAAGCGCACCGCGCTCGGCCCACAGCTCGCCGCCCGGCCCGGCGGACCGCTTGGCACGACCCGGCCCGCAGCCCGGCCGGGCGAACGACGAGCGGATGCGTCGGTGGCGGCTGGTCCTGGGCGGGGACAGCGCCGAGAGCACCGGCTGCACCCTCACCGGACGCGACGCCGCGATGGACGGCGCACTGACCGCGCTGTACGGCGGAGGCAAACCCGGGGGCCGGGGCGGGAGCAACCGCTCGGCGGGACTCGGGGCCTCCGCCCCCTCCGTGGCCCGCTGGCTCGGCGACATCCGCACGTACTTCCCCAGTTCCGTCGTCCAGGTCATGCAGCGTGACGCGATCGACCGGCTCGGCCTCTCCGCACTGCTCCTCGAACCGGAGATGCTGGAGGCCGTCGAGGCGGACGTCCATCTCGTCGGGACGCTCCTCTCACTCAACAAGGCCATGCCCGAGACGACGAAGGAGACCGCAAGAGCCGTCGTGCGCAAGGTCGTCGACGACCTGGAGAAGCGGCTCTCCACCCGCACCCGAGCCACACTCACCGGCGCGCTGGACCGCTCGGCCAAGATCAACCGGCCCCGCCACCACGACATCGACTGGGACCGAACCATCCGGGCCAACCTCAAGAACTACCTCCCCGAGTACGGCACCGTCGTCCCCGAGCGGCTCATCGGCTACGGGCGGGCCGCGCAGTCCGTGAAGAAGGACGTCATCCTCTGCATCGACCAGTCGGGGTCGATGGCAGCCTCCGTCGTCTACGCCTCGGTCTTCGGCGCGGTGCTCGCCTCCATGCGCACCCTGCAGACCAGGCTTGTCGTCTTCGACACAGCAGTGGTCGACCTCACCGACCAGCTCGACGACCCCGTCGACGTACTCTTCGGCACCCAGCTCGGCGGCGGCACCGATATCAACCGGGCGCTCGCCTACTGCCAGTCGAAGATCTCCCGCCCCGCCGACACCGTCGTCGTCCTCATCAGTGACCTCTACGAGGGCGGCATACGCGACGAGATGCTGAAGCGGGTCGCCGCGATGAAGGCATCCGGCGTGCAGTTCGTGACGCTGCTCGCGCTGTCCGACGAGGGCACGCCCGCCTACGACCGTGACCATGCGGCAGCCCTCGGCGCCCTGGGCGCACCGGCGTTCGCATGCACCCCGGATCTCTTCCCGGAAGTGATGGCAGCGGCGATCGAGAAGAGGGCGCTTCCCATACCGGACAAGGAGACTCATCAGTAACAAGGGGGGTGCCGTTCCTCGGCGGGCTGCCGGCCCCGGGGTCTGCTCTTCGGGACGCGGTCCGGGCTGTGGAACACGCTGTACGGGCTGCTGATGTCGGGCAGCGTGCGGTGCTGGACTCGCTGCTGACACGACGATCGACCGGGCGCTCCGTCCCCACGCCGCCGGGCAGGAGGACCCAGGACACATGGCCAGGAGGAACGTCCGGCGGCGTGGGGACGCGGAGTGCGGTGGGACGCCGGGCGGCTGGGCAACCCCGGTGCGACGTGGCACGATCACGCAGGTGACCAGCAGACCCGCCGCAGCGCAGCACCTGCGCGACCTCGCGCGGCTGCGTCGCGTCCGCGACCGGATCGACCGGGAGTACGCGCAGCCGCTGAACGTCGAGGCGCTCGCCCGCGGCGTGAACATGTCGGCCGGGCACCTCAGCCGCCAGTTCCGGCTCGCCTACGGCGAGTCGCCGTACGGCTATCTGATGACGCGGCGGATCGAGCGCGCGATGGCGCTGCTGCGCCGTGGCGACCTCAGCGTCACCGAGGTCTGTTTCGCGGTCGGCTGCGCGTCGCTGGGTACCTTCAGCACTCGCTTCAGCGAGTTGGTCGGTGTGCCGCCCAGCGTCTACCGGCGCCAGGCGGCGCACGCGACGGCGGGGATGCCGCCGTGCGTCGCGAAACAGGTGACCAGGCCGATCAGGAATCGAGAAGCCGGCGCCACGGAGTCGCAGCTAGTAGGGCTTTGTTAGGTCCTGTGGTGTGGTTCTGGTTTGGGTGCGGGTTGGCCGCATATCGAGCAGGCGCCGGTCCAGGTGGCCAGGAGGGT
>NZ_JBEOVN010000085.1:0-29540 GCF_040295565.1 Streptomyces sp. NPDC002785
CGGTGGTCCGAGACCGCCGGCCGCCCATGCCTGTGAGGGGTGACCGCTACGGCTTCGGGGTGGCGTGCGGGGCGCACGTCACGTCGTTGCGGTCGGTCCTGCCGGTGAGCAGGTAGGTGTCCACCCGCTCGTTGATGCAGGGGTTGACCAGGCCGGTGACACCGTGCGAACCGGCGTCCCGCTCGGTGATGAGGCGCGAGCCCTTGAAGCGCTTGTGCAGTTCGACGGCGCCCTGGTACGGGGTGGCGGCGTCATGCGTGGACTGCACGATCAGCACCGGCGGCAGGCCCTTGCCGGTCTTCACTTCCAGCGGGGTCTGCTGCTTGGCCGACCAGGTCGCACAGGGCAGGTTCATCCAGGCGTTGGCCCAGGTCATGAACGGGTAGTCCTTGTGCAGCCGGGTGTTGTCGCGGTCCCACTTCCGCCAGCTGGTGGGCCACTTGGCATCCGCGCACTCGACTGCCGTGTACACGGCATTGCCGTTCTCCGAGGAGATGTTCCCCGCGATGTCCGACATGTCCGGGCCCGCGGCGTCGACCAGGGCCTGGGTGTCGCCGCCCAGGTAGTCGCTCCAGGTCCGGGCGATGAGCGCCCAGGTGGAGTCGTAGTACGGCGCGCTCTGGAAGAAGCCGATGAGCTCGGCGGGGCCGACGACGCCACCGATCGGGTTCTTCTTGGCAGTGGCGCGCAGCTTCAGCCACGCCTGCTCGACCTTCGCGGGGGTGTCGCCGATATGGAAGGCGGAGTCGTTCTTGGCGACCCACGCCTTCCAGTCGTCCCAGCGGCCCTGGAAGGCGATGTCCTGGTTGAGGTTGGCCTGGTACCAGATGTTGTCCGTCGCCGGGTCGACGACGCTGTCGACGACCATGCGGCGGACATGGGTCGGGAAGAGCGTGCCGTAGACCGCGCCCAGATAGGTGCCGTAGGAGACGCCCAGGAAGTTGAGCTGCTTCTCACCCAGGGCGGCGCGGATGACATCCAGGTCGCGTGCGGTGTTCGGCGTGGTCATGTGCGGCAGCATGTCGCCGCTGCGTTCGGCGCAGCCGTCCGCGTACTCGGCCGCGAGCTTGCGCTGGGTGCGCTTGTCGGCCTCGGAGTCGGGTACGGGGTCGGCCTTCGGGGCCTTGACGTACTCCTGGGGGTCGATGCAGGAGATCGGCGCGGAGTGGCCAACGCCCCGGGGGTCGAAGCCCACGAAGTCGTAGGCCTTCGCCGTATTCGTCCAGAGCGGGCTCTTGTTGGTGACCCGGGTGGGGAACCGCATCCCCGAACCACCGGGGCCGCCCGGGTTGTAGAGCAGGGCGCCCTGGCGTTCGTCCTTCGTGCCAGTGCTGACGTGCCGGTCGACGGCGAGCTTGATCTGCTTGCCGTCGGGCCTGGCGTAATCGAGCGGCACGGTCACCCAGCCGCACTGGATCGGCTTGGCTATGGCCCAGTCGGCCGGACAGTCCTTCCAGTCGATGCCGGACCTGGCCGCCCGTGCCGCGGCGACCTGAACGCCGCGAGCCTCGGAACCGTGGTGGTGACGGCCTTCGGCAGTGGCCGCAGGTGCGGTCACCGCGCCCGCTATGAGCGTGCCCGCGATCAGAGCGCCGGCCGAGCCGAGCACTGCTGTGCGTCTCAAGTGGAACCTCCCCCATATCTAAAGCGCCGCCGGTGGCGGCGCAGTTCATTTCGGATACCTCCCGCGGATCCTGTCGTCTGTGAGGTTCCTGAGAACAGGCCGTACGCCCACTTCTTTACCGAATCGATAACCGGACACCCGTGTCCCGCTGACCGGAATTCCCCCTGCCGGGGTGCCGAGTACGTCGTTCAGCGCGTCGTCCAGGACGCTGCGCAGCAGGCGTGCGTCGGGGGCGACCGCCGTCGCCGGCACAGTCGGACCGACGAGCGGTGTGAGGACGGCGGTCGGCCCCAGCAGGCGCGCTTCGGGGCGTTTTTCATCGAACGGTGGTTCGATGACAAGGAGTTGACCGACGGCCCGGTGGTCGCCCAGGACGGCCGCGCCGTCCCAGCCTCGGGGCGCTCCGCTGCCGGTCGATCAACGGGCGGCCTATGGTGCAACTCGTGAGGGTGCCGGTGCTCTCGCCGTGGCGGCCGAGGATCTGCTCCTTGCCCAGCACCAGCCGTGCGGTGGGGGCGAGTTCGCCCCGCGTGGCCATGCGCAGGACCCCGCCGTGCGCCGAGACGAGCTGCTGCGGCAGCCGGCGGAGTTCGGCCCGCTCCCCCACGTCAACCCGATGTCGTACGTGGCGGGTTCGGTGGCCGTTCCCGGCCCCGGCAGAGCGATGGTCGCCGCCGCCGAGTCAACAATGAGCCGGGCGCCTTCCTCGACCTGCGCCTCGATGGCGAGCCGGTCGCTGCCGAGTGGTGCGCTCATGGCACCGACGACGGTGACACGGGCGTGCGGGTCGCTCGGGGTCCGGGTCCGGCGCAGGGCGAGCGGTCCGTCGCTCTCCAGCACAGGGAGCGAGACGACGCCCCGGCTGTCGAGGACGGCGGTGATCCGGGCGGTGGCCTGGACGCTCATGCGGTCCAGGCGGCGAGCTGCCCCCGCACCCGGACCGGCGGCTGGTGGGCCGAGGCCGGGACGCGGGGACTCACCGTCCTGGCCGACGACGCGACAGCGGCGGGACTCGCCGCGCTGATCGGTCAGCCCGGCATCGGCCTCGGCGCCCTGCTGATGACGCCGCTCAAAAACACGTTCTCCGGCGTCACCAGCGCTCCCGGGCTGCTGCCCCGGCCGATCGGGACGACAGGACAGCTGATGCCGCGGGGCGCGAGCGGTTCACTGCTGCGGTCGGTCGCCTTCTTCGACGGCAGCGGTGCAGGCGGTGCGCTGCTCACGCTCACGCCGTGGGCGACGCTCGGGCTGTCGGCATTGCCCGGCGGCGGCCGCCGCCGGACCCAGCCTCCGATCGCGCCCGCTCCCAACACCCCGGAGCCGGTCCTGGTGGGGTTGACCTCCGATCAAGCATGCCGTGTGCCCCCGCCACAACGGGCGGAGGTGCACGGAATTTCCGCGTCACGGAACGTCAGTGGGGCGCTCAGCTGCCCGGCTCGTGGTGCCCCCTGTGTTCCGCCGCGATGCCGAAGCGCCGCCGTTCGCCGGGAGCGGACACGGAAGAGCCGATCGAGGAGACCGAGCTGATCACCTGCTCCTCGGCTGCCGCCTCTTCGTTTTCGAGTCGCTCCAGGTCGGCGGCCGAAACGAGCGCCACGAGCGGCTTGCCGTGCCGCGTCACGACGACTCGCTCGCCGCCGTAGACGACGCGGTTGATCAGTTCGGCGAGCTCAGCTCGGGCTTGCGTCACCGGAATCTCGTAGGCCATGCTCCCCATCATAACCTTCTGTACGTCCTGTACATTTTCTACAGAAGCTTGTGCAGACCCCCGTACAGACCCGGAGGAAAGGCATCGCCATGCTGTTCCGCCCCACCGCCCGTTACGTGCTGCCCGAGTTCACCGAGCGCACGACCAACGGGACCCGCACCCTCGATCCGTACTCCAAGCTGCTTGCCGAACGGATCGTCTTCCTCGGCACCCCGGTCGACGACACCGCGGCCACGGATCTGATCGCTCAGTTCATGTACCTGGAGCACGACGCCCCGGACCGGCCCATCTCGCTCTACATCAACTCCCCCGGTGGCTCGTTCGGAGCCATGTCCGCGGTCTACGACACGATGCAGTACCTCACCTGCGAGGTGGAGACCTACTGCCTCGGTCAGGCCGGTTCTTGCGCGTCCGCGCTGCTCGCCGCGGGCGCTCCCGGCCGGCGGCACGCACTGCCCGGCGCCAGGGTCGTCGTACAGCAGCCCGAGCTCACCGAGCCGGTTCAGGGCCAGCCGTCCGATCTCGAGATCGAGGCGCAGGAATTGGAACGGGTCCGCGAGATGCTCACCACACTGTTGGCCCGTCACACCGGCCACAGCGCCGAGCAGATCGCCACCGACATCGAGCGCGACCTCATTCTCGACGCGGCGGGCGCCAAGGCGTACGGTCTGGTGGACCACATCACGGAGAACCGGAAGTCGTCACTCCCGCCGCACAGCGCGAGGTGAACGCCCGATGCAGCCACCAGAGTTGACGCCCCTCCCCGCACTGACGTGCGCCGAGGGGGAGTTCATCGACCGCTACCTCGAAGTCCTCGACCAACTGGGCCGGATCAACCCGGCCCGCGGCAGCGACACCTACGGCGCACTGCGCGCCGCACAGGCACTGGCCTCACGGGCGGGCGCGCTACGGGACGCACTCGCGTTGATGCATGAGCGCGGCGAAGCGCAGATCCACGCCGCCACCCTGGCGCGAGCGTTGCGCGTACTGGACGGGGAACGGCGGGCCGGACGTGTCACCGTGCCCCCCGCTCCGGCGAGTTGACCGGCCCACTGCGTCTCCGCCCCTGACTGAGTCCGGCCAACTCCCCCCTGCCTTCACCTCCGACGACCTTCGCTCAACTCCCCTGCGCGCGACACGCCCGGCAGGCACATCGGAATTCCTCGCTCGTTCGGCGTAGGCATTCCCCCTTGCGAGGGACACCTCAACTTGCGTTTCTCTGTGGGGGCAGTGAGCCGAATCTGTCATTCCGCCCCTGGTGCGAGACCGGTCCGAGCGACCGGTACGGTTTCCGAAATCTTCAGCCCCACCCGAACGGGTCACTCGTGAGGAGCCTCACATATCGCCGTTTCCCTTCGGAAATCAGGCAGTCGGTGAGTCAAGATCCCTGGGACGACAAGCCCCCGCCACCGCGGCGGGGCGGTCCGGGCGGACGCCGAGTCCTGCCGCCGTCCGGATGCCTGGTCGACAGAAGTGGATCGGCAGGAGTGGAGGACCCGAGCACAACGGGTCGACCGGAACACCGGTCGGTCCTCGGGGTGAAGCCGCCCAGCGCGGCCGGGCAACTTCGCCAGCCCGAACCCGACAGGTCATCCTTCACAGGCGGCTGACGAAGGGTTGCGCATGACTGCGCAGGTTCATGTCCCGTCTCTGCTCGCCCGGGCCGGCACGGCCTCGGTTCTGACACTGGCCGCCGTCGGCGGCACCATGCTCGCCCCGGGCGCCACGCCCCGGGCCCAGGCAGCGACTCTCTCGATGAAGGTGCTCAACATCGCCGCGTCGAAGAAAGGATCGCCGTACGGGTGGGGGGCCACCGGCCCCAACCGCTTCGACTGCTCGGGTCTGACGGTCTATTCGTTCAAGAAGGCGGGCAAGAAGCTCCCGCGCACGACCCAGCAGCAGTACAACAAGACCCGCCATATCCGGGCCTCGCACAGGCAACGCGGCGACCTGGTCTTCTTCCATTACGGACGCAGCATCTACCACGTGGGGATCTATGCCGGTAAGGGCAGGATCTGGCACTCGCCGAGGACCGGCGCGGTGGTCCGGCTGGAGAAGATCTGGACGAAGAGCGTCTATTACGGGCGGGTTCGCTGATGTCTGTCCGGCGGATCACACCGTGACCCCGGCCGTGATCCGCCGGACAGGCCCCGGTCTCCGCCGCTGACCGCTCGTTACTGCGGTCGTACCGGAGATGGTTGCCTCGATGTCGTCGACGCCACTGTCTGTGCGGCGGCTGGAACCCGCTTCGTTCCGGCGGAGGGGTCTCGATGGTGCACCGCGGCGACCGGGAGAACGCCGCGGCGGCAACACTCCAGGCGCTGTTGCGCAGTGGGTCGGGCGGGCGGCCTCGGCGCAGCGGCCGGGCGGCGAAGGCACTGATCACGCGATCGGGAGACCGGCAGTCGGCGGATCGGACGGTCGGTCAGCTCTGCACGGGGATGCTCCACGGGAGCGCGATCCAGACCGTCTTGCCGCCGCCGGCGGTGGGGCGCGGCCGGTCCCGGTTGAGCTTCGCGCCAGGTTGCCACTGCCGCTGCCCCCTGCGACGGCGATCCACCAAGATATGCATATATCTGTCGCTCAATGCGGTGAACCCTGCCACGCAAGACCGTATGCGGGCGTCACACTGTCCGCTCGGCAGAAGAGGGAGGGAGGCCGCAGATGCAGCACGGCCCTGCGGTAAGGCGCCGCAAGCTCGGGGAGGAGCTCCGGAACCTGCGCCACGCGTCCGGACTGACAAGTCGGGACGCCGCGCGGATGCTCGGCTGGCACCAGTCGAAGGTGAGCCGGATCGAGGCCGGTGTCAGTGGAGTGCGGCCGGCCGATGTGACCCGGCTGCTGGACACGTACGGCGTGGACGACACGCAGCTGCGGACGCTTCTGGCGGCGCTGGCGGGTTCGGCGGGCGGTGGCGGTACCGGGTGGTGGCATGCCTATCGCGGTCTGATCCCGCCGCAGTACCGCGACTTCATCAGTCTGGAGTCCCAGGCGCGGACCGCGCGGACCCTGGAGACTTCGGTGGTGCCGGGGCTCCTGCAGACGGCTGACTACGCACGTGCGGTGACCCGGGCATCGCTGGACGGGTTGCCCGCCGGCCAGCTGGACTCGCTGGTGGAGGTGCGGCTCGCCCGGCAGGGGGTACTGCGGACCGATCCGCCGCTGCGGCTGAGCGCGGTGCTCGACGAGGCGGTGCTGCGGCGTGAGGTCGGCGGGTGCCGGGTGATGAGAAACCAGCTGCGCCATCTGACTCGCGTGGCTCAACTACCCCACGTAGAACTTCAGTTGCTGCCGTTCTCGGTCGGCGGCCATGCCGGCCTCACCGGCCCTTTCGTTATCTTCTCATTTCCGAACACTTCTGATCTGGACGTGGTAGTTCTCGACCATTTGACGAGTAGTCTCTATCTGGAGCGGAAAGAAGACCTTGAGGCGTACAGCTCGGCCTTCCGCACCATGCAGGCGCACGCGCTGTCGCCGCAGCACTCGTTGGACCTCATCGCCGCGATCGACCGCGACGGCCGGTGACCCCGGACTGCCCGAGGAGGGCTCATGTCGGATTGCCTCGCACAGTACGAGTTGCGCTGGCGGCGCAGCACCCGCAGCACGGGTATGAACAACTGTGTGGAGGCCGCGCCGTTCGGAGACGGGCGGCTGGCCGTACGGGACTCCAAGGATGTGTCCGGGCCACCGTTGCGGTTCTCCGCGGCGGCCTGGACATCTTTCGTCTCCGGCCTGCACCGGGGTTCGGTCAGCTGACGGGAGCGGTCCGTCGCACGATCGCCACGGCGGTGGCGATCTGGTCCTGGGTCAGGTCGGCTCGCGCGGTCAGTCGCAGCCGGGAGACGCCGTCCGGCACCGACGGCGGCCGGAAGCATCCCACCGCGATTCCCGCGGCGCGGCAGTCGGCCGCCCAGCGCACCGCCGCGTCCGCCGAGGGTGCCCGCACCGAGACCACGGCCGCGTCGGGGCGAACGGCGGTCAGGCCGGCCTCGGTGAGCCGCTCGTACAGAGCGGTGGCGACCGCACGGGCTCTGCCGGCGCGTTCCGGCTCGCGACGGAGCAGCCGCAGGCTTCCCAGAGCGGCGCCCGCCGCGGCCGGTGCGAGGCCTGTGTCGAAGATGAATGTACGGGCCGTGTTGACCAGGTGTTCGATGACCCGGGCCGGTCCGAGGACCGCTCCGCCCTGGCTTCCCAGGGACTTGGACAGGGTGAGCGTGGTGACGATTGCCTCGCCGCCCGCGAGACCGGCGCATGCGAGCGCACCCCGGCCGCCTTCGCCCAGCACACCGAGGCCGTGCGCGTCGTCGACGAGCAGTGCGGCGCCCTCCGTCCGGCAGGCGTCGGCCAGTTCGGGCAGCGGCGCGGCATCGCCGTCGACCGAGAAGACCGAGTCGGTGACCGCCAGCGCGCGTCCCTCGTGCATCCGCAGCGCCTTGCGTACGGCATCGGGATCGGCATGCGGCACGACGGCGGTCTCGGCCCGGGAAAGCCGGCAACCGTCCACGATCGAGGCGTGGTTGCCCGCGTCGGAAACGATCAGCGAGCCGCGACCGGTGAGCGCGGTGAGGGCGGCGAGATTGGCCGCGTAGCCCGATGACAGCACCAGAGCCGCCTCGAAACCGCAGAAATCGGCCAGTTCGCTTTCGAGTTCGGCGTGCAGTGCGGTGGAGCCGGTGACGAGCCGTGATCCGGTCGCCCCCGCGCCCCATCGGTGCGCGGCCTCGGCCGCGGCAGCGGTGATCTCGGGGTGCCGGGTCAGGCCCAGATAGTCGTTGCTCGCAAGGTCCAGAAGTTCTGGTTCGGCGGGCCTGGGGCGGAGCATGCGGACGAGTCCGGCGTCCGCGCGGCGACGCGCCTCGTCGTCGATCCAGTCGAACGGGGCGAAGGACATGAGCGGTCCCTTTTGTAGGCAGCTTACAGAGCCTAACCGGGTACGCAGCAGGTCATGATGTGGCAATACACACACCCTTGACCGGCTCTGTTGTCCGGTTCCTCCTTGGCTGCGGGCCGTGCCGTAGGCCAGGATCAACGTCATGGACCTCCTGAACACGCTGGTGGACAAGGGGCTGCGGCGCGAGCTGCCGACCCGCGAAGAAGCACTCGCCGTACTGGCGACCTCGGACGACGATCTGCTCGAAGTGGTGGCCGCGGCCGGAAGGGTGCGCCGTCAGTGGTTCGGGCGGCGCGTGAAGCTGAACTATCTGGTCAATCTCAAGTCCGGGCTGTGCCCCGAGGACTGCTCGTACTGCTCGCAGCGGCTCGGATCGAAAGCCGAGATCCTCAAGTACACCTGGCTGAAACCGGACGAGGCGTCGAACGCCGCCGCCGCCGGGGTGGCGGGCGGCGCCAAGCGGGTGTGTCTGGTGGCGAGCGGTCGCGGTCCGACGGACAGGGATGTCGACCGGGTGTCGGAGACCATCGAGGCGATCAAGGAGCGACACGAGGGCGTCGAGGTGTGCGCCTGCCTCGGTCTGCTCTCCGACGGACAGGCCGACCGGCTGCGGTCGGCGGGCGCCGACGCGTACAACCACAACCTCAACACATCCGAGGGTACGTACGGGGACATCACCACCACCCACACCTATGCGGACCGGGTGGAGACCGTGCAGCAGGCGCAGGCCGCCGGGCTTTCGGCGTGCTCCGGGCTGATCGCCGGGATGGGTGAGAGCGACGCGGATCTGGTCGATGTCGTCCTCTCGCTGCGCGAGCTGGACCCGGACTCGGTGCCGGTGAACTTCCTGATCCCGTTCGAGGGCACCCCGCTGGCCAAGGAGTGGAACCTCACCCCGCAGCGGTGTCTGCGCATTCTGGCGATGGTCCGGTTCGTCTGCCCGGATGTGGAGGTGCGGCTCGCGGGCGGGCGCGAGGTGCATCTGCGTTCGATGCAGCCGCTCGCCCTGCACCTGGTCAACTCGATCTTCCTGGGCGACTACCTCACCAGTGAGGGACAGGCGGGGCAGGCGGATCTGGACATGATCGCGGACGCCGGTTTCGAGGTGGAAGGAGCGGGGACGACGACGCTGCCTGCGCATCGTGCGCAGGAGGCTGGCGGCTGCGGTTCGCATGACGGCGGGTGCGCACCCTGTGGTGGCGCGTCCGCGGAAGCCGCTGCAGAGTCCAGCGAGATCCCGGCTGCACGCACGGATCTGGTGGCGGTCCGCAGGCGCGGCCCGGGTACGGATCTCGCTCCCAATGCCTGAGGCCCTCTCCCCGGCCGAACTGCGGTCCCTGGACCGGGCCCACGTCTGGCATCCGTACGGTCCGATGCCGGGGCGTCAGGAGCCGCTGGTCGTGGAGTCCGCGTCCGGGGTACGGCTCCGGCTCGCCGAACCGGCCCACGGGCAGCACGAGCTGGTCGACGGCATGTCGTCCTGGTGGTCGGCGGTGCACGGCTACAACCACCCGGTGCTCAATGAGGCGGCACGCGGTCAGCTGGACCGGATGAGTCATGTGATGTTCGGCGGGCTCACCCACGAGCCCGCCGTGCGGCTGGCCACCCGGCTGGTCGAGATCACCCCGAAGCCGCTGCAGCATGTCTTCCTCGCCGACTCCGGGTCGGTGTCGGTCGAGGTCGCGGTGAAGATGTGTCTGCAGTACTGGCGCTCGGCCGGGCGGCCGGCCAAGCAGCGGTTGCTGACCTGGCGCGGCGGCTATCACGGGGACACCTGGCAGCCGATGTCGGTGTGCGACCCCGAGGGTGGCATGCACGAGCTGTGGTCGGGCGTACTGCCCCGGCAGATCTTCGCCGCCGAGCCTCCGCCCGGCTTCGACGCGGAGCCGGATGCCGCGTACGTACAACACCTGTGGGAACTGATCGCGGAGCACGCCGACCGGCTGGCCGCGGTGATCGTGGAACCGGTGGTGCAGGGCGCAGGCGGGATGCGGTTTCACTCCTCCGCCTATCTGCGAGTGCTGCGCGAGGCATGCGATGCGCATGACGTGCTGCTGGTGTTCGACGAGATCGCCACGGGTTTCGGCCGTACGGGGAAGCTGTTCGCCACGGAGCATTCGGGGATATCGCCCGACGTCATGTGCGTGGGCAAGGCGCTGACCGGCGGGTATCTGACGATGGCGGCGACGCTGTGCACCTCACGAGTGGCGGAGGGCATCTCGCGCGGCGACGTGCCGGTGCTGGCACACGGGCCTACGTTCATGGGCAATCCGCTCGCCTCCGCGGTGGCATGCGCCTCCATCGACCTGCTGCTCGGCCAGGACTGGGAGAAGGAGGTCGAGCGAATCGGCGACGGGCTGCGGGACGGTCTCGCCCCGGCTGCGGAGCTGCCCGGGGTTCGGGATGTGCGGGTGCTGGGCGCGATCGGTGTCGTACAGCTCGATCACGAGGTGGACATGGAAACCGCGACCCGGGCGGCGGTACGGGAGGGTGTGTGGCTGCGGCCGTTCCGCGATCTCGTCTACACGATGCCGCCCTATGTGACAGGTGATGAGGATGTGGCACGGATCTGCCGCGCCGTGTGCGCGGCTGCGCGGGAGGGCTGAGATGACGGTTCTGGTGGTGACGGGTACGGGCACGGAGATCGGCAAGACGATCGTGACCGCCGCTGTAGCGGCGGCGTACCGGGATCGCAGCGTCGCGGTGCTCAAGCCCGCCCAGACAGGGCTGGCTCCCGGCGAGCCCGGCGATGCCGCCGAGGTCGCACGGTTGGCGGGCGGTCATGTGACCGCGGTCGAACTGGCCCGGTTCCCTGAGCCGTTGGCACCTGCCACGGCCGCCCGCAGGGCCGGCCTCCCGCCGGTACGGCCGTACGAGATCGCCGAGGCGGCCGAGAAGCTGGCCACCGGACACGATCTGGTGCTGGTCGAGGGTGCGGGCGGACTGCTCGTACGGTTCGACGACGAAGGCGCGACCCTGGCCGACGCGGCACGGCTGCTGGGCGCACCGGTCCTGGTCGTGGCGCCGGCCGGACTGGGCACGCTCAATACCACCGCGCTGACCTCTGAGGCCCTGCGGGCCCGGGGGCTGGAATGCCTCGGTGTGGTGGTGGGCAGCATGCCCGCCGAGCCGGACCTCGCGGCGTGCTGCAATCTGGAGGATCTTCCGGTGGCTGCGGGCGCCCCGCTGCTGGGTGCCGTGCCGGCCGGTGCGGGGGCGCTGGCGCCCGCCGACTTCCGTGCACGGGCCGGGAGTTGGCTGGCGGCGCAACTGGGCGGGAATCGGCCGGCCGATTGAGCGGCTGAGCCGCGCGGGACGGGGGGAGAATCGAAGTAGCCGTACCTTTCCGGTCGAGCGCCGTGTCGAGGAGGTCCGTCATGCGTCTGCGCAGCACGAAAATCCCGGAGGATGCGGTGCACCACCCCGTCTTCGCCCGGTTCTACGCCCGGATGAGCGTGGCCGCGGAGACCGGGGCGGGGCTGGCCGCGGTGCGCTCGGAGCTGCTGGCCGGTATGTCCGGCCGGGTCATCGAGATAGGTGCGGGCAACGGCCTGAACTTCGCGCACTACCCGCCCGCTGTGTCGGAGGTGGTGGCCGTCGAACCCGAGCGCAGCCTGCGGCAGCTGGCGGTGCGGTCGGCGTTGCGTGCCGGAATTCCGGTGGATGTGATGCCGGGCGCGGCGGAAGCGCTGCCGGTGAAGAGCGAGGCGTTCGACGGGGCCGTCACATCGCTGGTGCTGTGCACCGTACGGAACGTGGAACGTTCGCTCGCGGAGATCGTACGGGTGCTGCGGCCCGGCGGCGAGCTGCGCTTCTTCGAGCATGTGCGGGCCGATGACCGGGCCATGGCAGCGGCCCAGCGGGCGCTGGACCGTACGGTCTGGCCGCTGGTGACGGGCGGGTGCCACACGGCGCGCGACACCCTGGCCGCCATTGAAAGGGCCGGGTTCACGGTGGAGACCTACCGCAGGGTCAGGATGCCCGACTGGGGAATCCGGCTGCCCACATCCGCATGTGTGCTGGGCGTGGCGCGGCGGCCGGCCGTGGTCGACTGACGCATTGGTCCACCACCGCGTACCGGCGGTGTCACAGACTCCACTGGCGCAGTTCGTCGGCGATGGCCCGGACGTCCGCCTTGCCCTCCTTCACCAGTCGAGCCAGGTCGCGCACCTGCTCGGGCGAGGTGATGACCTTCAGCCCGGAGGCGACGAGATAGCCGTATGCGACGGCCGAGGAGAACATCGCGTTCGAGTGTTCGAGCGCTGGGACATGGAGAAGCAACTGCAGAAGGGCAGCAGCCCTGGAGTGCGGGTCGCTGTAGACGGGGCTGCCGAAGATCTCGGCCTCATGACGGGCCACCGCAGCCACGAGCGCACCCCAGTCGACGACCTGCGGATCGCCGGGAGTCTTGTGCTCGGCCACCATGAGCAGCCACGAAAGGTCGATCCGGAGGTTCAACGCGTGCCTTTGCGCTCCGGGCCGAACTCCTCGGCGAACACCGACTCGTACTGCTTCATGAAGTCGGCCGCGGCTTCGACAAAGGTGTTTCCGACCTCGCCCGCATCCTGCTTCACGAGCTCCTCTATGTAGCGATTCACGCTCATCCCCCTCTGCAGCGCGCGCTGTCGCGCGGCCTCGGCAGTGGCCTCGTCCACTCTCACGTTCAACTGAGTCTTGGGCACAGAAAAACGCTAGCGCGGCTTTGCTAGCACCGGCAAGGGGAGCCCTACGGTGCCCCGTACACCGATCGTCCGTGACCACATGGCGGAAGCATTCGTCCTCCACATGCTCCGTCGGCTCTACGCGTGCGGCGCCCAGCGCAAGGAGAACGGCACCGTCGGAATGCAGCGGTCCCCCGGAAGCCGCTTGCGACAGCCGCGTGCTCCCGTCCGAAATGGCCTCTCCGACCAGCCTCGCCCGACGCGCCGTCGACCTTGCGGTGTTACAAAGGGCAATGTGGTCACACGTTTCGGCCGATTCCGGAACGCACCGGTTCGGTCACTCACGGACAAACACCCTCGGAGCCTCGCCGGGCAGGTCTTCGCCCTGCAGGTGGCTGTGGTGGTGCTGCTCGTGGCGACCGCGGTGGTGGCGCTCCTGCTGCAGTCCCAGCGCGACAGCAACGCGGAGGCGAGACACCGTTCGCTTGCCGTCGCAGAGACGTTCGCGCACTCACCGGGCGTCCTGGCCGCACTGAAGTCACCCGATCCCTCCAAGGTGCTCCAGCCGCTCACCGAGGGGGCACGGAAAGCGACCGGCGTCGACTTCATCGTGGTGATGAATACGAAGGGGATCCGCTACACGCATCCGCAGCCGAATCAGATCGGGAAGAAGTTCGTCGGCACCATCGAGCCATCGCTGGCCGGCCGTGTGTACACCGAGACCGTGAACGGCCCGCTCGGCCACGAGGTGCAGGCGACCGTCCCCATCTTCGATCACCAGCAAAAGGTCGTGGGCGTGGTGTCTGCCGGGATGAAGGTCAATAACGTGACCGGCGTGGTGTCGCGGCAGATTCCGATCATCCTCGGCGCCGGAGCGGCCGCGCTCGCCATGGCCACGGCCGGGACGGCGCTGGTGGCCAGGCGGCTGCAGCGGCAGACCCACCGTCTGGGCCCCGCCGAGATGACTCGCATGTACGAGCATCACGACGCAGTACTGCACGCCGTACGCGAAGGCGTGCTCATCGTCAGCAACGACGGTCGACTGCTACTGGCGAACGACGAGGCCAGACGGCTGCTGGATCTGCCGCCCGATGCCGAGGGGCAGCACATCTCGGACCTGCCCAGCCTTGATCCCGGCACGGTGGAGCTGCTGACCTCGGGGCGCGCGGCCACGGACGAGGTGCACCTTGCGGGGGGCAGGTTGCTCGCGGTGAATCAGCGGCCCACGGATCGTCACGGTGGCCCAAAGGGGACGGTCGCGACCTTGCGTGACTCCACAGAGCTGCGGACGCTGTCCGGAAAGGCGGATGTCGCCCGCCAGCGCCTGAGACTGCTGTACGACGCCGGGCTCGGCATCGGTACCACCCTCGACGTCGTCAGTACGGCCGAGGAGCTGACGAAGGTCGCGGTCCCCCGGCTGGCCGACTTCGCCACCGTCGATCTGGCCGACCCGGTCCTGCACGGGGACGAGCCGACCAGTTCGGGAGCGGACATGCGCCGCTCCGCCGTCCACGGCATCCGGGACGACCATCCTCTCTACAAACTCGGTCACCTGATCAGCTTCCTCCCCTCCACGCCGCAGGCACAGGCATTCCGCACCGGCCGGCCGGAGCTGGTGCCCGACCTGTCCACCACACCCGGCTGGCTCGCCCAGGACCCGGAGCGGACACGGATGATCATCGATTACGGCATCCATTCGCTCATCACGGTGCCTCTCCAGGCACGGGGTGTCATCCTGGGCATGGCCAACTTCTGGCGCTCGGAGAAGCCCCAGCCGTTCGAGGAAGACGACTTGTCCCTGGCCGAAGAACTGGTCGCGCGGGCGGCGGTCAGCATCGACAACGCCCGCCGCTACACCCGCGAGCACGCCATGGCCGTGACTCTGCAGCGCAGCCTGCTCCCGCGGGCACTGCCCGAGCAGAGCGCCCTCGAGGTCGCTCATCGTTACCTGCCCGCGCTCTCCGGGGTGAGCGGCGACTGGTTCGATGTGATCCCGCTTCCGGGCAGTCGGGTGGCGCTGGTCGTAGGGGATGTCGTCGGCCACGGCCTGCACGCAGCCGCCACCATGGGACGGCTGCGCACGGCCGTGCACAACTTCTCCACCCTCGACCTGCCGCCCGACGAGATCCTCGGCCACCTCGACGAGTTGGTCGGGCGCATCGATCAGGAGGAGGACGAGACGACCGCCGGTGCGGTGATCACGGGCGCCACCTGCCTGTACGCGATCTACGATCCCGTCTCCCGCCACTGCGTCATGGCGCGGGCCGGGCATCCCATGCCCGGCCTGGTCCAGCCCGACGGCAGTGTGTCGTTCCCCGATCTGCCGGCCGGACCGCCACTGGGCCTGGGCGGTATGCCGTTCGAGACCACGGAACTGGAGCTGGCGGAGGGCACGCAACTCGTCCTCTACACCGACGGGCTCATCGAGGACCGCACCCGGGACATCGACGTGGGGATAGAGCTGCTGCGTCAGGCGCTGGCGTCCCATCCCGACCGGTCGCCGGAGGAAAGCTGCCAGGCGGTGCTCGACGAGCTCCTGCCCGGCCGGCCGAAGGACGATGTGGCGCTGCTCATCGCCCGCACACGGGCGATCCCGCCCGACCACGTCGCCGAATGGGACGTACCGTTCGATCCCGCCGCTGTGGCGGGCATGCGCGCCGCCGCGGCCGAGAAGCTCGACGACTGGGGTCTGTCCGACCTTACGTTCGCCATGGAGCTGGTGCTCAGTGAGCTGATCACCAACGCCATCCGCTACGGTTCCGCACCGGTCACGATGCGTCTGCTGCACGACCGCACCCTGACCTGCGAGGTGACCGACAGCAGCAGCACCTCGCCCCATCTGCGGTATGCCGCTGCAATGGATGAAGGAGGCCGCGGCTTGTTCCTCGTCGCACAACTGGCCGAACGCTGGGGCACCCGCTACACCCCCCAGGGAAAGGTCATCTGGGCGGAGCTGTCGTTGCCCCGGCCCGACGGGAGCGTGGACGGCACGGCGTTCTTGAACACCCTTGACGTGGAACTCTGACTGCTGGA
The DNA here is from genome assembly GCF_040295565.1 of Streptomyces sp. NPDC002785. Classification (NCBI taxonomy): domain Bacteria; kingdom Bacillati; phylum Actinomycetota; class Actinomycetes; order Kitasatosporales; family Streptomycetaceae; genus Streptomyces; species Streptomyces sp. NPDC002785. The sequence continues at coordinate 15,918 of NZ_JBEOVN010000085.1, forward strand.
TCGACAGATCCCCAAAATGAGCAGCACATCTCGACACAAAGGGAACACACTCTTACCCAGAGTAATCGCACGCGAAAACGGACAGTGATGACCGACGGCCGGCCGCCGTGTCCCCTTGCGGCCCGCAGCGCCGAGTTCTTCAAGGGTGACCACGCGAATGCCCCTGCGGCTCGGTCAGCCGGGCACGCACCTCCCCATCCACCACGCCGTCCGGCAGACCGCCGCCGACAATGACACCGCCCCACCGGCCGTCCCTCGCCTTCCAGCCGGGAGAAAACCCGCCACCGACCGTCGGACCGTGCAGGCAGGTTTCCCATGGAGTCTCCTTCGGACCAGCAGCCCCCCTGGCACACCGCATTTGACTGACCACCAGCGAATCCGCACACTCCGGGCCCGCGACCGGGGTGTCCTTGATGTCGCGGTAAGGCGGGTCCGCCCCAGGCCCGTACGCGCCCAGGACCAAGACCCCGTCCCCCAACGATCCCTCCGCACGAAAAATCGTTCGCCGAACAGGCCGTCGCTCCGCTTGGCTCGCCCAATGAGTGATCTCCACATCCGTTGCGCCGACCGCACAGATATCGACGCCGTATTGCAGTTCTGGCGCGAAGCCGCAGAAGGAACGAGCATCAGCGACGACTACGACGGGGTGGTGCGACTCGTCTCAAGAGACCCCGGGGCCCTGCTTCTCGCAGAGCGTGACGGACTTCTCGCGGGAACCGTCATAGCCGGTTTCGACGGTTGGCGATGCTCCGCCTACCGACTGGCCGTACACCCGGACTGCCGCCGGCAAGGTATCGCCACCGCCTTGATGGAAGCAGCGGAACAGCGATTCGCCTCCCTGGGCGGGCGACGGGTGGACGCCATGGTCCTGGAAGCCAACGAACGAGCACACCACACGTGGGCTGCGGGTGGCTACCACCGCGAGCATCACTGGCGGCGCTGGGTAAAGCCCCTCACAGACTGACGCGATCACCCGAAAGGGGACGCCTTTGCCGATCCTTTACGATAGGTGGTCTCCTGACCGATCCTTCCGAAAGGTGTGAGCGTCCGCCCATGGGCGAGCCTCCCAGTAAAAACCGCCGACATCGAGCGATCCTCCTGCCCCTGCCCGATCATGGGACGGAGGTGGACCGATGACCGAAGTGCTTCTGCTGCTCGTGGCGGTATTGCTCTCGCTCGCCTGCGGCGCCTTCGTCGCGGCTGAATTCTCTCTGACGACCGTCGAGCGCGGTCAGCTCGAACGGGCCGTGGAGCAGGGTGAGCGCGGCGCGGCGAGCGCCATGAAGGCCGTACGCAGCCTCACCTACCAGCTCTCCGGAGCACAGCTCGGCATCACCGTCACCAACCTCGTGGTCGGCATGCTCTCCGAACCGTCCATCGCGAAGCTGATCCGCGGTCCGGTGGAGGCCGTAGGCCTGTCCCCCAGTGTGGCGTCCTCCCTGGCCCTCGTCCTGGGAACCGCGCTGTCCACCGTGTTCCTGATGGTCGTCGGCGAACTCGTCCCGAAGAACTGGGCGATCTCCTCCCCGCTCGCCGTGGCAAAGGCCGTGGCAACCCCGCAGCGGGCCTTCACCGCCGTCTTCCGGCCGTTCATCAGCCACCTCAACAACACCGCGAACCGGATCGTGCGCCGCCTCGGCCTGGAACCGACCGAGGAGCTGGCCTCCGCCCGCAGCCCGCAGGAGCTGGTGGCGCTGGCCCGGCACTCGGCGAAGGCGGGCGCACTGGAGGCGGACACCGCGGAACTGTTCGTCCGCACGCTCAACCTGGCGGAGCTCACGGCCGAGAACGTCATGACACCGCGGGTGCAGGTAACCGCGCTCGAGGTGCAGGCGACCGCCGAGGACGTCGCGAACGCCACCCGGGCGACCGGGCTGTCCCGCTTCCCCGTCTACCGGGGCAGCCTGGACACCGTCGTCGGCGTGGCACACATCAAGGACGTGCTGGCCATCCCGGCCGAGCAGCGGCCCCGTACACGCGTCTCGGAGATGCTGCGCGAGCCCCTGCTCGTACCGGAGACACTCACCGTGGACCGGCTCCTGGACCGGCTGTCCGGCAAGCTCGCCATGGCCGTCGTCATCGACGAGTACGGCGGGACGGCCGGCGTCGTGACTCTGGAGGACATCGTCGAGGAGGTGGTCGGCGAAGTGCGCGACGAGCACGACCCGCACGAGACGCCGGACCTGGCACCGGCGGGCGAGGACGCCGACGGACGAACCCTGTGGTCGGCCGACGGCGCCGCCCGCCTCGACCAGCTGAAAAGGATCGGGCTGCGGGTGCCGGACGGACCGTACGAGACACTCGCCGGGCTTGTCGCCACCGAGGTCGGCCGCATCCCTGCCGTCGGTGATTCGATCGAACTGGCCGGCTGGCGGGTCGATGTGGTGGACGCCTCCGGGCGCCGTGCCGCGCGAGCCCTGCTGCATGCGCCGCTGCCCGGGGACGACGAACAGACGGAGGACGCACGATGACCGCCGTCCAGCTCTTCATCGGACTGATGACCCTGGTCGTCAACGCCTTCTTCGTCGGCGCGGAGTTCGCGCTGATCTCCGTACGCCGAAGCCAGATAGAGCCCGAGGCCGAGAACGGGAACCGGCGGGCGCGAAGCGTCATCTGGGGCCTCGAACACGTATCGGCGCTGCTCGCGGCGGCACAGCTGGGCATCACCCTCTGCACGCTGGTCCTCGGTATCGTCGCCGAACCGGCCATCGCGCATCTGCTGGAGCCCGTCTTCAACGCGGTGGGCGTGCCGCACGGACTGATCCATCCGATCTCGTTCGTGATCGCGCTGTCCGTGGCGACGTATCTGCACATGCTGCTCGGCGAGATGGTGCCGAAGAACATCGCGCTGGCCGAGCCCGTACGGGCAGCACTGCTGCTCGGACCGCCGCTGGTGACCCTTGCCAGGGCGCTGCGCCCGGTGATCTTCGCCATCAACGCCTTCGCCAACGCGCTGCTGAAACTCCTGCGAGTGGAGACGAAGGACGAGGTGTCCGCCACGTTCTCCGACGACGAACTGGCCCGGCTGGTGAAGGACGCCGGGGACGCCGGGCTGGTCGACGACCGCGCGGCCGAGCGGCTGCACCACGCCCTTGAGCTGGGCCGTCGCCCGGTGCGGGATGTGGTGATGCCGGTGGAGCGGGTGGTGTACGCGAGGATCGGGACGACGCCGGAACAGCTGGAACAGCTCTCGTACGAGACCGGTTTCTCGCGTTTCCCGGTGATGGACAGCGAGGAGCGGATCCTGGGCTACCTCCACGTGAAGGACGCCCTGGACGCCACTCCGCGCGATGTGCCGTTCCCCGTGACGGCGATGCGGCCGATCGCCCGGGTGCGGGCCGTCACACCGCTCGACGATGTGCTGACCGCGCTGCGACGCAGCCGCACACATCTGGCGGCGGTTCTGGACGAGGATGATCGACTGGCCGGAATGGTCACGATGGAGGACGTGCTGCGCGAACTGGTGGGCCGACCGCAGGCGCGCTGATCGGTGGGCGGGGGCCGCCGGGGGCGAGGTGCGGGTTCGGCCGCAGGCAGGCTTACCGGTGGCCGGCAGGGCGCAGTGCGGGTTCGGCCGCGCCTCTGCGGCCGGCTCCGAGCGACTGCGGACGCGACCGCCGACAGCGCACTTCCACGCTCGGTACCTGGCCGGCGCCTTCTGGGAGAGGTCGAACCCCACCGCGATACGATCGCATCGCCATGGAAATGAATGCCTCCTGCACCAGTCTTGTCGCGGTCGGCGACTCGTTCACCGAGGGCATGTCGGACCTGCTGCCCGACGGCTCGTACCGGGGCTGGGCCGATGTCCTCGCCGGACGGCTCGCGGCCCGTACTCCGGGATTCCGCTACGCGAATCTCGCCGTGCGGGGCAAGTTGATCGGCCAGATCGCCGACGAGCAGGTTAATGCGGCCGCCGCCATGCAGGCCGATGTCATCACGCTCGTCGGCGGTCTCAACGACGCGCTGCGGCCCAAATGCGACATGGGCATGGTCCGCGGACGGCTCGAAGAGGCCGTGGAACGTCTCGCGCCCTCGTGCAGGAAGCTTGTGCTCATGCGCAGCCCCGGTCGCAACGGCCCGGTGATGGAACGTTTCCGCCCACGGATGGAGGAGCTGTTCTCCCTGGTCGACGAGTTGGCGGCCCGCCATGGAGCGTCTGTCGTCGATCTGTACGGAGCAACGGCCCTGGGCGATCCTCGCCTGTGGGACGTCGACCGGCTGCATCTGACGGCCGACGGTCACCGCAGGGTGGCGGAGGCGGTCTGGCAAACGCTGGGGCTGCCGCCGGAGAACGACTGGCGGACGCCTCTCCCGGCCGCCGTACCTCCGAAATGGGCGATACGACGCGCCGACGACCTCCGCTTCGCCCGTCGGCACCTCATGCCGTGGATCGGCCGCCGTCTGACCGGCCGCTCGTCCGGGGACGGGCGGACGGGCGCCCAGTACAGCACCGAACTGGGGAGGGCGTTCTGGGTCACCCCCAAGGATGCCCGCGACCCCGGGCCTGTGGCTACGTGGCTCCAGGTGAATGCGACTCCGCTCTCGTAGCAACCCACAAACCGGGCCGCGGCGCTGGCCTGCACAAACCGCCAGTAGAATCTGGACACGTGACTGCTGTGTCTGCGAAGCCTCGCATCCCCAATGTCCTGGCCGGCCGCTACGCCTCCACGGAGCTGGCCGTCCTCTGGTCCCCCGAGCAGAAGGTGAAGCTGGAACGCCGGCTGTGGCTGGCGGTGCTGCGCGCTCAGAAGGACCTCGGGATCGAGGTGCCTGACGCCGCCCTCACCGATTACGAACGTGTCGTCGACCAGGTCGACCTGGCCTCGATCGCCGAGCGCGAGAAGGTCACCCGTCACGACGTCAAGGCCCGGATCGAGGAGTTCAACGCCCTCGCCGGCCATGAGCAGGTCCACAAGGGCATGACCTCTCGTGACCTCACCGAGAACGTCGAACAGCTTCAGATCCGGCTCTCCCTGGAGCTGATGCGCGACCGCACGGTGGCGGTCCTGGCCCGGCTCGGAAAGCTGGCGGGCGAGTACCGCGAGCTGGTCATGGCCGGCCGCTCCCACAACGTCGCCGCGCAGGCGACCACGCTCGGCAAGCGCTTCGCGACCGCGGCGGACGAGCTCCTGGTTGCCTACGGGCGGCTTGAGGACCTGCTGGGCCGCTACCCCCTGCGGGGCATCAAGGGCCCTGTGGGCACCGCCCAGGACATGCTCGACCTGCTGGGCGGCGACGCCGGAAAGCTCGCCGAGCTGGAGCAGCGCATCGCCGGGCACCTCGGTTTCGCGCAGGCCTTCACATCGGTCGGTCAGGTCTACCCGCGCTCGCTCGACTACGACGTGGTGACGGCACTGGTGCAACTGGCCGCCGCGCCCTCGTCGGTCGCGAAGACGATCCGTCTGATGGCCGGGCACGAGCTGGTGACCGAGGGCTTCAAGCCGGGTCAGGTCGGCTCGTCCGCGATGCCACACAAGATGAACACCCGCTCCTGCGAGCGCGTCAACGGCCTGATGGTCATCCTCCGCGGCTACGCGTCGATGACCGGCGAACTGGCCGGCGACCAGTGGAACGAGGGCGATGTGTCCTGCTCCGTGGTACGCCGCGTGGCGCTCCCCGACGCGTTCTTCGCATTCGACGGTCTGCTGGAGACCTTCCTGACGGTGCTCGACGAGTTCGGGGCGTTCCCGGCCGTCGTCGCCCGTGAGCTGGACCGCTACCTGCCGTTCCTCGCCACGACCAAGGTCCTGATGGGTGCGGTGCGCGCCGGTGTCGGCCGTGAGGTCGCCCACGAGGCAATCAAGGAGAACGCGGTCGCCTCGGCCCTGGCCATGCGCGAACAGGGCGCCGAGCGCAACGAGCTGCTCGACAAGCTGGCCGCCGACGAACGCATCCCACTGGACCGCGCACAGCTGGACGCGCTGATGGCCGACAAGCTCTCCTTCACGGGAGCGGCGGGCGATCAGGTCACCGTGCTGATCTCCCGCATCGAGGAGATCACCAAGCAGCACCCCGAGGCCGCCGGATACACGCCGGGCTCCATCCTCTGACGGCCACCAACACAGCCGGATGACACCCGAAGAGCTCCAGGCCGCCCGCGACCGCAACGTTTCCGATGTGGTCGCGGGCGGCCTGCGTGTTCTGTTCTGCGGGATCAACCCGAGCCTGATGACAGGGGCAACGGGCCACCACTTCGCTCACCCCGGCAACCGCTTCTGGCCAGTACTCCACCGGTCCGGCTTCACCCCTCGGCAGCTGAAGCCGGCAGAACAGAACGAACTGCTGCGATACGGACTGGGCATCACCAATGTGGTCGCCCGTGCCACCGCACGGGCGGACGAGGTGTCCACCGAGGAGTTCCGCGAGGGCGGACAGATCCTGGAAGCCAAGGTCGAGCAGCTGCGACCGCAGTGGCTGGCAGTCGTGGGGGTCACTGCGTACCGCACCGCCTTCGGCAAACGAACCGCCCGGATCGGACCGCAGGACCATACAATCAGCGGTGCCCGCGTCTGGGCCCTGCCCAACCCCAGCGGCCTGAACGCCCACTGGACCGCTCAGACGATGGCGGAGGAGTACGGACGCCTCCGCGCCTCCGTCGAATGCAACGACGTCATCACCACCGAAGGGGCCTGACACCCCGGCGCCTGCACAGCAGCTCGACGCCGATGGCCGCCTGGTTGTGATTGTCTGCGTGGCTGTCGTCGTGCCATGGCCGTGGCCAACCACAGCATGGGGGTCGGGGCGGCAGCCGGGCCGTCCCTCATTGGCCCAAGCCGTCGGGCGAGAGGGCCCTCAGCCGGTCGGCCCGGCGATCGGGACCCGTCCGAAGTACGGGAACCCGGGCCCGCCGCAGCGGGCTGGTGCCGGCCCATCACCGCGAGCGGCGACGGGGCCGTCGCGGAGGGTTGTGACAGGGCCCGTCCACAGGGGGCGGATACCCGGGCCAGACACAGCGGACGGATGCCGCGTTCCGTCTCAGCGGGCAGCAGCCTGCTCATGTCACGGCGGATCAATCTCCGTCACTACAACGCTCAGCTCGCAACCTGGGCCTTCTTCTTCCAGGTAGAGCCCCATGGCGACCCAACGGTCCTCGATCCGCCAGAGCTGGAGGTACTCGCAGCCCGCAACCGTCTCGGCCCACGCCTCCGGAATCTCCTCACCAGCCATCATCCGCTCCTGCGCACTCCACAGACTGACCGTCTGCGGCTCGCCCCAGCGGCCGGTGAGCAGCATCAGCAGCGCGTCATGCTCTGCGAGGCACTGGGCCCGGTGCTCCAGTCGCCCGACTTCGTCGTCGTCCCAGTGATCGATGTCCGCGTGCAGGGACGCTGTGTGATAGCCGGGCCCGCTGACTCCCGAGCCTGACCGGATGCGCTCCGCGGAGAAGTCCCGGGTGCGCATCCCGTCGATGAGGCGGAGGTGATGTGCGGTGGTCATGCCGCTAGTAAACCGCCCAGCACTGACAAGCCGATCCGCATCATGAGCTTTGAGGGGCTTTCAGCCATCTTGCTCCGTCTTTGAGGACGTGGCAGTGGGCTATGCGTCCCTGCGCCGGATCGCCCACCAGCCTGCCAGCAGTGCAGCCGCTGCCCACGCCGCTGCCACCGCGAGTCCGCTCCACGGTCCGAGACTGCCTTCGGGGTTCTGGTGGAGCACCAACTGCCCTGCCCGGTCGGGCAGATACTGTGCCGCGCCACCTGCGACATCTCCGATCACGAAGGAGACGATGAGGATGAACGGGATGAGCAGGCTGAGCACGGCGACGGCGCTGCGGAGCAGTACCGTCAATCCGGCTGCGAACAGGGCCATCAGGGCCAGATATATCCCTCCGCCGAAGGCCGCCCGCAGGGCACCCGGCTGCCCCAGGCCGATCGCGTACTCCCCCATGAACATCTGTCCCACCAGGAACGCGCTGAAGCTGGCGACAAGGCCGACGACGAGGGCCGGCGCACCGACGAGCGCCATCTTGGCCGCGTAGAAGAGATTGCGGCTCGGCACGGCGGCGAGCGATATCCGCAGGGCGCCGTTGAGGTACTCGGAAGAGATCGCGGTTGCCCCGAAGCTGATGGCCGCGATCTGGCCGAAGTTCAATGCGTAGAAGGCGTTGAACAGCGGCTCGGCGTCCGCGTTGTCCGCCTCGGCCTGGCCGACGGTGGCGAATGCGAGCACCGTGATGGCAAGCGTCACGAGTAGGACCGCTATCAAGGATCCGGCGACGGACCGCACCGATCTGATCTTGATCCACTCCGAGCGCAGCACTGCGGTGGTCGACATGGTCAGGCCTCCTGACGGTTGGTGGACGAGGTCGCCGCGGACGCGAATTCCATGGCGTCGGAGGTGAGGTCGAGATAGGCCTGTTCCAACGTGACCTGCTCGTCGATGAGTTCAAGGACGGGAATACCTTCGGCGGCGGCTATCGCGCCGATCTCCCCGGCCTTCGCTCCCTCGACGCTCCAACGTCCGTCGTCACCCTGCGCAGGCTCATATCCCTTACGGATCAGAACATCACGCAGCCGGGTGGATTCGGTCGTGCGCACCCGCGCCCGGGGCCGGCTGCGGGAGTCGAGGAAATCCTGCATCGGCAGGTCGGCGAGGAGCCGGCCCCGGCCGAGGACCACCAGGTGATCGGCGAACGATGATGTCTCGTTCATCAGATGGCTGGAGACCAGGACCGTGCGGCCTTCTCGGGCGAGCCGCTTCATCAGCTCGCGGATCCAGATGATGCCTTCCGGATCCAGCCCGTTCGACGGCTCGTCCAGCATCACGACCTCCGGGTCACCGAGCAGGGCGGCCGCTATGCCCAGCCGCTGCCGCATGCCGAGTGAGAACGTCTTGATGCGCGTTGCGCCGACCGCGCCGAGGCCTGCCTCCTCAAGGACTTCCTCCACTCTGCGCGCACCTATGCCGTTGCTGACTGCGAGGGCCAGCAAGTGGTTCCGCGCGGTGCGCGAGCCATGGGCGGCCTGGGCATCGAGCAGGGTGCCCACCCGGCGCAGCGGATCGTCGAGCCTGGCGTAGGGTTGCCCGCCGATCGTGGCAGTGCCGCCGGTGGGGCGGTCCAGGCCGAGAACGAGTCGCATGGTGGTGGACTTTCCGGCACCGTTGGGGCCGAGAAAGCCGGTGACGCGGCCAGGTCGCACGCTGAATGTGAGGCTGTCCACGGCGCGGGTCGTGCCGTATTCCTTTGTGAGCTCATGGACGTCGATGCTGGTCATGTCCTCAGCCTCGCGGTCGCGCCCTGTGCCCGGCCTCCCCCGGAGGTGGGGATCATCTCCCCCGCACGGGGGAGCCGCCGGGCCCGTGCGGACTGACACGATGGCAGCATGTTCCGCCTCCTCCGCCCACTGGCCACCTCTGCCACCTACAGCCGGTGGCTGCATCTCCTCATCCCGGGGGCGGTCTGCAGCGTGTGGCTGTTCATCTCCATGGACACGCCGTGGGCGCCCATGGTCTTCGCTGTACCAGTGGGATTGTTGCCTGCCATGAGGCTGGCCGAAGGTGTTCAGGCACAGCTCCTGCTCACACCCGCGGAGCGAGGCAGCCCCCACGCGGCGATCTCCGCAAGCGCTGCGGTCACTTGGACGGATCGCTGGCGAACCGTGTTGTGGCTGGAGATACGACTGCTGCTCTGCGTCGCCGTGGGGTATGCAACGGTGTGGCTGCCGGCGACCGCGGTTGACCTCGTCCTCACCGCAGCGGACGCAGGCCCGAGCGGCGAATGGCTGGTGCGCGGAGTGGAGCCGCACTGGTGGTACGCCTTGCTGGCACCTCTGCCCGTCCTGGTGCTGCTTGCCGGGGTCGTGGCGAGCGGAGAGCTGATCACTGCGACCGCCCGTCGGCTCCTCGGTCCCTCACCGGTGCAGCGGTTGACCGCTCTGGAGGAGCGCACCGAGCAGTTGCTGGAGCGCAATCGCATCGCACGGGAGCTGCATGACTCGATCGGGCACGCGTTGACGGTCGCGGTCGTGCAGGCGGGTGCGGCCCGGGCTGCTGACGACCCGGAGTTCACCGAGCGGGCACTGGCCGCGATCGAGGAGACCGGCAGAGACGCGCTCGACGATCTGGAGCGGGTTCTGCGGGTGCTGCGCGAATCGGGAACACCGGTGGGGCAGCGGCCGACGCTCACGGAAGCGGACCGGCTCCTGGACTCCGCACGTGGTTCGGGGGCGAAGATCGATGCGGACGTGTCCGGTCCGCTGGAGCAGGTTCCGGGGGCGGTCTCCCGCGAGGGGTACCGCATCCTTCAGGAATCCCTCACCAATGTGCTCCGTCACTCCGGGCCGGCTCCCGTCCGGGTGCGGATCAGCGTCACGAATGGCCGACTGGAGATGGTGGTGACCAATCCGCTCACTGATTCGATGGGTATGCCGGGAGCTGGGAGCGGGCTGCGGGGCATCCGCGAGCGGGCCGCGCTGCTGGGCGGAAAGGCCAAGACAGGTCCGTGCGACGGCGAATGGAGGGTGCATGCGAGTCTTCCGTTGAACGGCCTACGCTGACCTGATGCCGGTTACCGTTCTTCTGGTCGATGACGAACCTCTCGTCCGCGCGGGGCTGCGCGCGGTTCTTGAGGCTCAGCCCGATATCGAGGTGGTGGGCGAGGCGGGTGACGGCGCCGCAGTGATCCCGTTGCTGCATCAGCTGCGCCCCGATGTGGTGGCCATGGATGTCAGGATGCCGCTGATGGATGGCATCGAGGCGACGCGGGTGGTGTTGCGGACCGTGCCGGAGCCGCCGAAGATCCTGGTGGTCACCACGTTCGAGAACGATGAGTACGTGTACGAGGCGCTGCGCGCCGGAGCGGACGGTTTTCTCCTCAAGCGTGCCCGGCCCGCCGAGATCGTGCATGCGGTGCGCCTGGTCGCAGAGGGCGAGTCGTTGCTGTTCCCGGCGGCGGTCAGGCAACTCGCCGCCGAGTACGGCACGAGCAAGGCGCGGGCGGCCATGGACCGGGCATCGCTGACCGAGCGTGAGGCTGCGGTCCTCCGGCTGATGGCCCGTGGCCTGTCGAACGCGGAGATCGCCGCCAAGCTCGTGGTCGGTGTCGAGACGGTTAAGACCCATGTCAGCGCCGTACTGGCCAAGTTGGGTGCGAGGGACCGTACCCAAGCGGTGATCGCAGCGTACGAGTCCGGGTTCGTCGCTCCGAGCTGAGGGCCGCCAGCCCCGGATACCCGTTCCGGCCCGCAGTCGCCCTGCACCCGGGCAGCGAGTACCATCCGCCTGACATGCGCACGAGCTGGGAGGACACACCGTGGACCGGCTGACCGGTGGGGATCCGTCACTGCTTCGACGGATCAATTCCGCGGTGGTACTGCACGCCCTCCGGGGCGCCGACTCCCCCACCCTTACGGACCTGACCCGGATCACAGGTCTGTCCCGGCCGACGGTCGAGGGCGTCATGGAGGGGCTCTTCGAGGCCGGATTGGTCGTCGAGTCGGTGCCCGACGAGGGTGAGGCCCGACGTCAGGGGCGGCCGGCCCGCCGGTTCCGGTTCCGTGCGGAGGCCGGGCATCTGCTCGGCATCGAGATCGGCCCTCATCGGATCTCCGCACTGCTGTCGGGGCTGGACGGCCGAATCATCGGGGCGGGCTCGCGCGAGGTGTCGGAGACGGCCTGCGCCGACGACCGGCTCGACAAGGTCAGGGCCGTGGTCGCCGATGTCCTGCGGCGGACGGGCGTGGCCCGGAGCAGTCTGCGTGCGGTGGGGGTCGGCAGCCCGGGCATCGTAGAGGCCGACGGGACCGTACGGCTGGGCACCGCGCTGCCGGACTGGACGGGTCTGGCGCTGGGTGAGCGGCTGAGGCGCTCCTTCCGCTGCCCCGTCCTCGTGGAGAACGACGCCAATGCCGCGGCAGTCGCGGAGCACTGGAAGGGTGCAGCCACCAAGTCCGACAACATCGTGTTCGTCCTGGCAGGACTGAGCCCGGGCGCCGGTTCGCTTATCGGCGGGCGGCTGCACCGCGGTTTCGGCGGTGCAGCAGGGGAGATCGGCGCGCTGCATCTCCTCGGCCGCGAGGCGACGCCGGAGAAGCTTCTGTCGACGACGGACACACCATTGGACCCGTTCGACGAGCCTGCGGTCGCCGCCGTGTTCGCGGAGGCACGGCATGGCGATGTCCGGGCGCAGGCGGCGGTCGAGCGGTTCATTCAGCGCCTGGTGCACGATGTCGCGGCACTGGTGCTGGCGCTGGACCCCGAGCTTGTGGTGATAGGCGGCTGGGCCGCGGGGCTGGACAGTGTCCTGGATCCGCTCCGCCGTGAGCTGGCCCGCTACTGTCTTCGGCCGCCGCGGGTGACGCTGTCGCTGCTCGGCGAGGCGGCGGTGGCCACGGGGGCTCTGCGGCTGGCTCTCGACCATGTCGAGGAGCAGCTTTTCGCGGTGGAGGGGACGGTGACGGCCCGCCGCTGAGTGCGACGGGCCGTACGCAGACATGGCAGGGCCGGCGAAGCCGGTCGTGCTCAGGAGGCCTGGCGCTCCTGGCCTTGATGGCTGATCTTCAGGTCGCCCGAGTCACCGAAGGTAAGTCGGCAGGTATCGGCCCGGTAGGTGGCGACGGAGAGTGCCGCGGTGCCGCCCGCCACGAGATAGCGGGTGGTGACGACGAGAACGGGGGCGCCGGGAAGCCGGTCGAGCTCCTTGGCGTCGTCCACGCGCGCTGAACCGAGCTCCACCGACCGGTCCTGGCCGTCGAGGCCGAGGCGGTGCAGTTCCCGCAGGACACTGCGGGCCCGGACGGGCCCGGACGGGGCGTCGATCGCGGAGAGTTCGGGCACGGACAACGACGGGACGTACAGCAGTTCCGCCGCGACTGCCTGTCCGTGGCTAACCCGGATCCGGCGGACGATGTGCACCGGCTCGTCGCCGTCCACGTCGAGCATGGCCACCACGGATGCCGGTGCGACCGCCGTCGTGCAGTCCACGAGCTGCCATGCCTCGCCGCCGTCGGACCAGTCCCGTTGAGTGGTGGAGACGGCGACCCCGACGCGCGGCGGGGCGACCGTGGTTCCGACGCCGCGGCGGCGCTGCAGCCTGCCTTCGAGTTCAAGCTGTTCCAGAGCCTGTCGGAGCGTGGCTCGAGCGACTCCGAACCGGGCGGCGAGCTCGCGCTCGTTGGGCAGGATCTCGCCCACCGCAAAGTCCGAGTCGAGTGCCTCACTGAGCACGGTCTTGAGGTGCCAGTACTTCGGCTCCTGCACCGTTTCCAGCTGCGTGGTCCCCACCCTGTCCTCCGCAATCGCCCAGCGGCTTTTCCGCGACGTTATTTATTAAAGGTTCCTGTCTTAACGTTGAGACCATAGGACGGGACGCACCCTTGGTCAAGACCAATCCTCCTTCGGTCACACAGTGAAACGGTCCTCTGCCGCAGAGCGTTCACAGGACGTTCTTGACGTGCTCTCTGGCCTAAAGTCCAGGGATTCCGGCCTGGGTCGTGTGACCCTTCCGGGGGCTTCCTGCTTCAACGCGCTGTGCCGGGACTTTCGTCCTGGTCTTACCGGCGCTCTGCGAGGCGTTTAGCGTCTCCGCCCGTCCGGCGGCGACGATACGGCGTCCTTCGAACAGGACGTTGCGGGCTGCGTTGTGGTCGCGGTCGTGCACGGTCCCACACTCCTTGCACGTCCACT
>NZ_JBEOVN010000086.1:0-29124 GCF_040295565.1 Streptomyces sp. NPDC002785
CCGCAGGCGTGCGGGCCGCGGGGGCCGCTGGGACACTGAGGAGGGGCCGATCGAGCCCCGGGGCAGGCCCCGGGAGAGGAGTGAGCGCACCATGCCACGCGGATCCAACGCCAAACGAGAACGGCAGTACGAACACATCAAGGAGAGCGCGCAGGAGCGCGGGGTCAGCGAGGAGCGGGCCGAGGAGATCGCGGCCCGTACGGTCAACAAGGAGCGCGCCCGCGCCGGTGAGTCGAAGACCGCGAGCCGTACCTCCATCGAGGACATGTCGTCCTCACGGCGCGGTGGTCTGCGCTCCCACAGCGGGGCCGAGGGGCCGACTCGCGACCAGCTGTACGAAGAGGCGAGGAAGAAGAACGTCCACGGACGGTCGCACATGACGAAGGCCCAGCTGGCACGGGCGGTCGGCCGCTGAGCCCACGTCACAGGGACCGGGGCGGTGTCAGCCGCCCCAGGTCCAGTCGGCCACCTCGGGCAAGTCCGTGCCGTGTTCACGGATCCAGGCGTGATGGCGGGTGCGGACATCCGCCATCGCCTGGCGTACCGCCACGGCGCGGACACCGAGGCCGGGCACCCGGTCGATGACATCCATGACCAGCCGGTAGCGGTCCAGGTCATTGCGGACCACCATGTCGAAGGGCGTGGTGGTGGTGCCCTCCTCCTTGTAGCCCCGCACATGCAACTGAGCGTGGCCGGCCCGCCGGTAGGCCAGTCGGTGGATCAGCCACGGGTAGCCGTGGTAGGCGAAGATCACCGGGGTGTTCCTGGTGAACACCGCGTCGTACTCGGAGTCCGGCATTCCGTGCGGGTGCTCCCTGTGGGGCAGCAGCCGTGCCATGTCGACCACATTGACCACCCGCACCGCCAGTTCCGGCAGATGCCTGCGCAGCAGGTCGGCTGCCGCCAGAGTCTCCAGCGTGGGTACGTCACCGGCGCAGGCGAGCACCACGTCGGGTTCGCGGCTGCCGTCCTCCGTGCCCGCCCATTCCCACACGCCGGCTCCGCGGGCACAGTGCGCGCGGGCCTCGTCCATGGTGAGCCAGTCGAAGCTCGGCTGTTTGCCCGCCACGATCACATTGACGTAGTCCCGGCTGCGCAGAACATGGTCGGCGATGGAGAGCAGGGTGTTGGCGTCCGGCGGCAGATAGACCCGTACGACTTCGGGGCTCTTGTTGAGGATGTGGTCGACGAAGCCGGGGTCCTGGTGGGAGAACCCGTTGTGGTCCTGACGCCAGACGTGAGAGGTGAGCAGGTAGTTGAGCGAGGCGATGGGGCGGCGCCAGGCCAGCCGGCGGGATGTCCTGAGCCATTTGATGTGCTGGTTGACCATCGAATCGACGATGTGGGCGAACGCCTCGTAGCAGGAGAAAAGACCGTGCCGGCCAGTGAGGAGGTACCCCTCCAGCCAGCCCTGGCACAGATGCTCCGAGAGCACCTCCATGACGCGTCCATCGCGGGAGAGGTGCTCGTCGGTCGGCAGGATCCGCTCCTGCCATACCTTGCCGGTGGACTCGTAGAGGGCATCGAGCCGGTTCGACGCGGTTTCGTCAGGGCCCACGACCCGGAAGTCGCGGCGTTCGGCGGTGGCGGCCACGACCGCCTCGAGCAGGCCGCCGAGCACGCGGGTCGGCTCGTGCAGCACGGTGCCACGCTTGTCGACTTCGACGGCGTGGTCGTCCAGCGGCGGGATGGGCAGATCACGCAGGAGCAGCCCGCCGTTGGCGTACGGGGTCGCGCCGAGCCGGGCGGTGCCTTCGGGCACGCAGTCGAGCACCTGGGCAGTGGGGCGTCCCCACGTGTCGAAGAGTTCATCCGGCCGGTAGGAGCGCATCCACGCCTCCAACCGGCGCAGATGCTCGGGGTTGTCCCGGACGCCGGGCAGCGGAACCTGATGGGCGCGCCAGGTGCCTTCGACGGGCACCCCGTCGACCTCGGCCGGGCCGGTCCAGCCCTTGGGGGTGCGCAGCACGATCAACGGCCAGTGCGGGCGCTCGGTGTCGCCGCCGGCACGGGCGGCGGCCTGGAGTTCCCGGATGCGGTCGACGGCCCGGTCCATCGCGGCGGCCATCGCCCGGTGGACGGTGAGTGGGTCGTCGCCGCCGACGTACAGGGGGTCGTGCCCGTAGCCCCGCAGCAGGGCGTCGAGTTCCGGCTCGGGGAGGCGGGCGAGCACGGTCGGGTTGGCGATCTTGTAGCCGTTGAGGTGGAGGATCGGGAGGACGGCTCCGTCGTGCACCGGATCGAGGAACTTGTTGGAGTGCCAGGAGGCGGCGAGCGGTCCGGTCTCGGCCTCGCCGTCGCCGATGACGCAGGTGACGAGCAGGTCCGGGTGGTCGAGGGCGGCACCGTAGGCGTGGGTGAGGGCGTACCCGAGCTCGCCGCCCTCGTGGATGGAGCCGGGAGTCTCCGGTGCCACATGGCTGGGCACCCCGCCGGGGAACGAGAACTGTTTGAACAGCAGCCCCATGCCCTGGGCGTCACGGCTGACGTCGGGGTACGTCTCCGAGTAGCTGCCCTCCAGCCAGGAGTTGGCGAGGACGGCGGGTCCGCCGTGGCCGGGACCCCAGACGCACAGGCCCTGGATGCCGCGGGACTTGATGATGCGGTTGAGATGGGTGTGGACCAGGTTCAGTCCGGGTGAAGTGCCCCAGTGACCGAGCAGGCGCGGCTTGATGTGCTCCCGGGCGAGCGGCCGGGTCAGCAGCGGGTTGGCCATCAGGTAGATCTGGCCGACGGCCAGATAGTTGGCGGCCCGCCAGTGCGCGTCCAGTGCCGCGATCTCTTCGTCGGAGGGGCCGGGCGTCACTGCCGGGCGGGCGGCATGACTCATATGTGTCTCCTAGGACGTGGCGCCTATGTGTCTCCTAGGACGTGGCGCCGACGGGCTCGGGGCCGTACCAGACCGTGGTCGCGTTGCAGAATTCGCGGATGCCGTGCCCGGCGAGTTCACGTCCGTAGCCGGAGCGCTTCACGCCGCCGAACGGCAGCGCGGGATGGGACGCCGTCATGCCGTTGAAGAAGACACCACCCGCCTCCAGATCGCGCACACAGCGACGGGCATCGTCCGCGTCGCGGGTCCATACGTTGGAGCTGAGGCCGAAGGGGCTGTCGTTGGCGAGCGCCACGGCTTCGTCCAGCCCCTCCACGCGGTAGAGCGTGGCGACGGGCCCGAAGGTCTCCTCACGGTGGATGCGCATGCCGGTCGTGATCCCGGTGAGGACGGTGGGGGCGTAGAACCAGCCCCGCTCCAGCTCCGGGCCCAGGTCGTCGGGCCGGCCGCCTCCGCACAGCACGCTCGCGCCCTGCCGTACCGCGTCGTCCACCAGCTCCTCCAGGTCCGCGCGGCCCTGTTCGCTGGAGAGCGGTCCGACGTCGGTTGATTCCTGCAGCGGGTCGCCGACCGTCAGATCGCGCATGCCCACGGTGAACCGCTCGGCGAACTCGTCGTACACCTGCGTGTGCACGATGAACCGTTTGGCGGCGATGCAGGACTGGCCGTTGTTCTGCATCCGGGCGGTCACGGCAGTACGGGCGGCCCTGGCGACGTCCGCCGACGGCATGACCAGATACGGGTCGCTGCCGCCCAGTTCCAGCACGGTGTGCTTCACCTCGTCGCCGGCGATCGACGCGACCGAGCGGCCGGCCGGCTCGCTGCCGGTGAGAGTGGCGGCGGCGACCCGGCTGTCGCGCAGGATCGACTCGACCGCTCCGGATCCCACGAGCAGTGTCTGGAAGCATCCCGCCGGAAATCCGGCCCGGCGGAACAGGCCCTCCAGATACATCGCTGTCTGCGGGACGTTCGACGCGTGCTTGAGCAGGCCGACGTTCCCGGCCATCAGCGCGGGGGCGGCGAACCGTACGACCTGCCAGAGCGGGAAGTTCCACGGCATCACGGCGAGGACGGCGCCCAGCGGGCGGTAGTGGACATAGGCCCTGGAGGCACCGGAGTCCTGTACATCGGCCTCCGGCGGATGCTCGTCCTTGAGGAGTTCCTCGGCGTGGGCCGCGTACCAGCGCATCGCCTTCACGCACTTGGCGGCCTCCGCCCGGGCCGCCTTGACGGGCTTGCCCATTTCGGTGGTCATGGTCCGCGCGATGTCCTGCACGTCCTCATCGAGAAGGCCGGCTGCCACGTTCAGAAGGCCGGCCCTCTCGTCGAATCCGGTGGTGCGGTACTTCCGGAACGCGGTGTGTGCGGCGTCGAGCTTCTGCTCGATCTCCGCGTCTCCCAGTGCGTCGAACGTTCTGAGGGTCTCGCCGTTCGCGGGGTTGACCGTCGCGATGGGCATGGCTGTGGCCTCCTTGCCTCGGTACTTCGACCGTGCCGCGCCGTGCCCGGCGCCGCAACGCGGGCCCTGCCCGGCGGGCACCCTCCCGGCGCGGACCAGGCGTGCGATGTGCATACCGTCCGCGCCGGGAGGGTGAAGCGTTCAGCGGGTGCGGAAGCCTGCCGTACCGGTCCTCGTGGCCCGTCTCAGACGAGAGCGGCAGCAGAGTCGGCTGCCGCCGCGGTTTCGGGGACGGGGTCCGGGACGGCGACGGGCGTACGACGGAACTCGCCCACACCGGGCAGCGGGGGCAGCGGCACCAGGTCGACGGTGCGCGGCTCCTTCGCGTACCGGGTGAACCAGACGACCTTGCCCTCGGCTGTACGACAGGTGCCCCAGCTGTCGCTCAGGGCCATGACACGGCTGAGACCACCGCCGCCTGTGCTGAGCAGCCGCGGCATCTCGGAGCCGTTGTCGGCGACGGAGACCGTGAGATGCCGCCCGGACCAGCGGAGTTCGACGACGCAATTGTTGTCGTCACCGACATGCCGGTGGACGTTGGTCAGCAGCTCCTCCACACCCCGGCACACCGGTCGGATGTGAAGTTCGAGACTCCAATGGCGGAGGTGCGCGGCGATGATCCGCCGCAGTTGCGAAACACGCTCTGCCGAAACCTGGAGTTCGACCAGATAGTGCCGGTCGAATGGAACGGTCATCGTCGAGGCTCCTCACATCGAGGCCCACTGAACTTCGCCCCGTTGAACCAACGACCCCCCGAATACGAAGAGTGAGCAGATGTCACTTCTAGGTCACTCAACAGAGTGACCCCGCAGAGCCGGTTGCGCAACACGGGGGCCGAAGTCCCGGCCGTACGGAGAACATCCGCCCAGGTCACAGGAGGTAAGGCAGCAGTGTGTCCGGGGTGAGGGGAAGGGTGCGCAACCGCACTCCGGTGGCGTGCCGGACCGCGTTGCCAATGGCTGCCGCGGCGCCGACGATGCCGATTTCGCCGATGCCCTTGCTGCCCATCGGGTTGAGATGCGGGTCGTCCTCGTCGATCCAGTGCACCTCGATCTCCGGTACGTCGGCGCAGGACGGCACGTGGTAGGAGGCGAGATCGCTCTCGGTGAAGTCGCCGAAGACGGGGTCCATGGTGCTGCCCTCGGTCAGGGCCATACCGATGCCCATGGTCATGCCTCCGATGAACTGGGAGCGTGCGGTACGGGGGTTGAGGATGTGCCCGGCAGCAAAAACACCGAGCATCCGGCGCACCCGCACTTCTCCGGTGCGGGAGTCGACGGCGACCTCGGCGAATTGCGCACCGAACGCATGGCGTGCGTAGGGGGACTGCCCGGAGATCTCCTGCTCGGTGTCCGCAAGGACCGTCATTCCCTCGGCGGGAAGGGGGCCGGTGCGCTCGCGCAGCTGCCGCAGGAGGGCGGCGGACGCCTTGTGCACGGACCAGCCCCAGGAGCCCGTGCCCGAGGAGCCGCCGGCCAGCGGGGCGTCGGGAAGTTCGCTGTTGCCGATGTCGATCCGGACGTTCTCCACCGGGGTGTCCAGCACGGAGGCCGCGATCTGCCCGAGCACGGTGCGGGCGCCGGTGCCGATGTCGGTGGCGTTGACCCGGATGAGGTACGAGCCGTCGGGTGCCGCGTGCGCCGAGGCGCTGGAGGCGGCGAGGTACACGGGGAACGTGGCGGACGCGACGCCCGTGCCGATCAGCAGCGGACCCTCTTCGCGGACCGCGGGGCGCGGATCGCGGTCGTACCAGCCGAAGCGCGCGGCACCCTGCTCCAGACAGGTGGCGAGGCCTCGGCTGCTGAACGGGCGGCCGGAGTCGGGTTCGTCGGCCGGATCGTTGCGCAGGCGCAGTTCGACGGGGTCCATGCCGAGGGCCGCGGCGAGTTCGTCCATGGCGGATTCCAACGCGTACATGCCCGGGGCTTCACCCGGTGCGCGCATCCAGGAGGGGCTCGGTACGTCCAGGGCGCTCACGCGGTGGGTGGTACGGCTGTGGGCGGACCCGTACATGATGCGGGTCGGTACGGCCGCCTGCTCCACGAACTCCTTGATGGTGGAGGTGTGGGTGATGAGCTCGTGGGAGACCGAGGTGAGGGTTCCGTCGAGTTCGGCACCGAGCCGGAGCCGCTGCACGGTGGGAGCACGGTGTCCGACCACAGCGGCCAACTGGCGCCGGGGCAGGGCGACCTTGACGGGGTGGCCGGTGTGGCGCGCGGCCATGGCCGCCAGGACGGTCTGCGGGCGTGCGGTGCCTTTGCAGCCGAAGCCGCCCCCGACGTGTTCACAGATCACGGTGACCTGATGCGGCCGGAGCCCGAAGGCGGCGGCGAGGCTCTCGCGGACGGTGGTGGAGCCCTGATTCGAGTCGTGGACGTGCAGGTGCCCGTCCTTGGTCCACTGCGCGGTGGAGGCGTGCGGCTCCATGGGGTGGTTGTGCAGGGCGCCGATGGTGTAGGTGGCGTCGACCTGTACGGGTGCCATGGCGAAGGCCCGGTCGGCGTCACCGCGTTCGCGGACGGCGGGGTACTCGCCGTTGACGGTCTCCGGCGTGTACAGGCCGGGGTGGTCCTCGGTCAGGAGGACATCGTGCTCGGTGGTCTCGTACGCGATCCGCAGTGCCTCGGCCCCGGCACGGGCGTGGTCGAGCGTGTCGGCCACCACGAGCGCGATGTGCCAGCCCCGGTGCGGGACTCGGTCGTCCTGGAGGACGGCGAGGATCGGGTCGTCGGGCTGCTTCAGCCGAGGGGCGTTGTCGTGGCTGAGGACGGCGTGCACGCCCGGCAGGGCCAGCGCCTCGTCGGTGTGGACGGCACTGACACGGCCGCGGACGATCGTGGCGGGGACGGGCCAGCCGTACAGACAGCCCGGCGGGGTGTGCTCCGCGGCGTAACGGGCGGTGCCTGTGACCTTGTCCCGGCCCTCGCGGCGTGCGACGGGGGTGCCCAGCGGTGGAGGGGCCTGGCTCATGACGGGGTCCTCACGTCTGCGGGTCGGCGGATCTGCGGTTGCTCAGCTGTCGGCGGCGAGTTCGGCCAGCGCGTCAACGGCCAGATTGCGGGCGAGGCCCACCTTGAACACGTTGTCGCGCAGCGGCCGGGCCGCGGCGAGTTCGGCGTCCACGGCGTGTGTGAAGGTCTCGTCGGTGGCCGGCGCGCCCCGGAGCGCGGCCTCTGCGGTATGTGCGCGCCAGGGCCGGTGGGCGAGGCCGCCGAAGGTCAGCGCCGCATGCTCGATCCGGCCGTCGCGGACGCTCAGTACCGCGGCGACGGATGCGAGGGCGAACGCGAACGAGGCGCGGTCGCGGGCCTTGCGGTAGACGGATCCTGCGCCGTGCGGGCGCGGCGGCAGGACCACCTCGGTGATGAGTTCGCCCGCCCGGATCTCGGTGTCCCGGTGGGGGGTGTCGCCCGGCAGCCGGTGGAATTCGCCGGCGGGTACGGTCCGTTCGCCGTCCGGCCCGTGCAACTGGACGGTGGCGTCGAGGGCGGACAGCGCCACGGCCATGTCGGACGGGTGCGTGGCGACGCAGTGCTCGGAGTGGCCCAGTACGGCGAGATCGCGGTGGGTGCCTTCGAGGGCGGGGCAGCCGGTGCCGGGTTCCCGCTTGTTGCACGGCTTGGAGGTGTCCTGGAAGTAGAGACACCGGGTGCGCTGCAGCAGGTTTCCACCGGTCGTGGCGGTGTTGCGGAGCTGCCCGGATGCGCCGGACAGCAGCGCCTGCGACAGGACGGGGTAGCGGGTGCGTACCGAGGGATGGGCGGCCAGGTCGCTGTTGCGTACGGTCGCGCCGATGCGCAGTCCGCCGTCGTCGGTGTCGGCCACCCGGTCCAGGGGCAATCTGCTGATGTCGATGAGCAGATCGGGGGTTTCCACACCGAGCTTCATCAGGTCGACGAGGTTGGTGCCGCCGCCGAGGAATCCGGCGCCGGGGTGGGTGGAGCTCTCACGGACCGCTTCGGCGGTGGACCGGGCGCGGAGGTAGGCGAAGGGTTTCACGGCGCCACGTCCTCGATCGCCTCGACGATTCGGGGGTAGGCGCCGCAGCGGCACAGGTTGCCGCTCATCCGCTCCCGGATCTCGGGGGTATCGAGCGGCGCCGGGGCGGACACCGGTGCGGTGTGTGCGGTGACGTGGGACGGGAAGCCGTCCGCCGCCTCGCCGAGCATGCCGACGGCCGAGCAGATCTGGCCGGGTGTGCAGTAGCCGCACTGCAGGGCGTCGCGGTCCAGGAAGGCTTCCTGGACGGGGTGGAGCCGGTCGCCGTCGGCGAGGCCCTCGACGGTGGTGATACGGGCGCCGTCATGGGCGACGGCGAGCAGCAGGCAGCTGTTGGCGCGTCGCCCGTCGACGATGACGGTGCACGCCCCGCACTGTCCGTGGTCACAGCCCTTCTTCGCGCCGGTGAGGTCGAGGTGTTCGCGCAGCGCGTCCAGGACCGTGGTGCGGTGATCGAGCGTCAGAGTCTGCTCGGTTCCGTTGATGTGCAGGGTCAGGGTGGAACGGTCGCCGGTTGCTCCCGGCTGTTGCGCACCGTCGTCCCGCCCGCGAGAGGGGTCCACTCACTCGCACCTTTCCAAGGTGGCCTTTTATCCGCTTTCTACCAGATATGCAATACTTTTCTGCTTCATTGCTCCCCCGCCGGGCCGTGGCCTGTCGACCTATCGGCTCTCTCGGCCCTCTCGGCTCTCCAGGCGGAGGCGCACCTCTTCCTCCTGGTCTCCGGAGACCGTCCCCACGACCCGTACGTCGAAGGCATGCGCCAGGCTCCGCCGGAGCCGTTCGACCGCCCAGTAGCCGCCCTGCACATCGACCTTTACGGGCGCGCCGATCACTACCGGCCCCGAGACCACCCTCTCCTCGGTGACATCGACGGTCGCCACCCATGCGGTGGGGCGCTTCTCGGCAAGGTCCTGCGGTACGTCGACCGAGGCCCGGTCGGTGGTGAATGCGGCCCGCAGAACGTCGAAGACCATGCGCGCGTCACCCTTCTCGCACCCAGTGATGACGACCGAGACCTCCTGGTCGTAGTGGCTTTCCTCCGTCTGCTTCTCTTTGATGCTGTTCACCGCGGATCCTTCCGCTCGGCGTTGTGTGGTGCGTCCCCGCGCTGGGGACCGACGTTGGACGGGTCCTCGGCGGAGGCGATGCCTGCCGCGAAGATCCCCAAGCGTGTGCAGGCCGAACCGGCGAGCAGCGCGGCCTCGCGCTCGTCGCTGTCGTCGCCGCACTCCCTCTGTTCCCAGTGGATCACCGCCGGTCAACTGTCGGCAGACCGGCCACCGGCTCGGCGGATTCGGCACTCCCGTCGCTTCCGCTTCCCTCCAGCGATTCGAGGGTCCTCTCCAGGCTCGCCCCGCTGCTGGGTGACGGCGACACGAAGCCGACCTCAAGTGGACAGCCCAGGCATCGGGGCAGTCCCGTGATCACCCCCATGGGACCGAAACATTTTTACCTTCATATCCACTTAAAACATGAATTCATAGTCATTGCCGAGTGATGTCCTCACCTTGGGGTATTCGGGAGGCATGGACGTATCGAACGGAGACCTCGGTTCACTGGCCCTCACGCTCGCCGACGGGCGGGACGCGACCGGGGCGGTGATGGGCATTGTCGGAGTGGCGCTGGTGGGCATGCTGATCGGTGCCGTCTGGCTGGGCAGGCGGCGCCGCGCCCAGGAACTGCCTCCACCCCGGCCCGACGAACAGCCACTGCGGCCGGACCACCGGAGCCATATCGAGCAACGCGATGTCCACGGTGACGACAGTTTCCCGGCCGACGGACGAGGCCTCTCCCCCTATGAGCTCGGTGACCACGGAAGCGAGACCATCCACCGCGACAGCGACGAGCAGCGTGACCGACCTCCCGGAGACCAGGAGAGGCAGCCGCCTCACTGAGCACTGCGGCGGGGCTCGCGGCGCCGCCGCGTGTTGCGGGAGCGGCCGCTCGCAGTGAGGCTGGTGAGGCTCCGACGGCCGCCGTCACGCGCAGGCCGCAGAACCGATGAAGGCAGTAGGACCATGACCGGAAGCCATCCTGGGGCGGCGTCGATGCCGGCACCGCTGACCGGATCCGCAGCGCCCTGCTGGGTCAACCTCATGACCCGCGACCTGGAATCGGCGCAGGATTTCTACGCCGCCGTGCTGGGCTGGACCTTCCGGCCGGCCAAGCTGGGGCAGGAGTTCTCCGTCGCACGCCGCGGGGATGTGCCGGTCGCAGGCATCGGCGCGGTGGCGACCGCCTACCGGGTGGCCGTGGCCTGGACCCCGTACTTCGCCGTCCCCGACGCCGACGCGGCGGCCTCACGCATCCGTGAGCGCAGCGGCACGGTCGCGGTGGGGCCGCTGGCGCTCGGCAAGGGGCGAGGGGCGCTGGCGGCGGACCTCGACGGTGCGGTGTTCGGCATCTGGGAGCGGACCGAGCCCGCGACCTCGCCCCGCGCACCGGACGACCGCTCGCACACCTGGCTGCGGCTGCACACCAGGAACGCCTTCGATGCGGCGATCTTCTACGGCGGGGTGCTCGACTGGGCGAGCGGGCGGCCCGGGTGCTGCGAGGTGTCGTACGAGAAGGACGAGGTCATCGTCGACTGCGACGGACGTCAGCTCGCCCGGATCAGCTCCGGTGCGGTGGAAGCGGCACCCGATCCGCTGGTCCGCCCGCACTGGCAGGTCCACTTCCCCGTCGCCGATGTGGCGGCCACGGTCGAGGCGGCACGGCAGCACGGCGGCAGTCTGGTCGAACAGCGTCCGCTGGGGCAGGGCAGCGAGGCGACCCTGCTGGACCCGGACGGCGGGCTCTTCACGGTCACGGACGTCCGGGGCCCCGTCGCGGGCGATGCCGGCTGAACGGACCGCCCGGGCCGCCGGGGAGGTGGGTGGTCGAGGTCACCGTGAGCCTCCGTCCGAATGCGCGGAGTACTTCGCCTTCCCCTCCTCCCCCGCCGTAGACCCGACGGCGGGCACACCAGGTCTCGACGGCCGGTTCGACCCCGCCTAGGATCTTGAGTACGGCATCGCGCGCCGGTCACCGGCCGGGTGAGGCGTGGAGGTGCCCGTGAGATGCCCGTTGGAGGCATTCCACAGTGTCAGTCGAGTTGAATCACACCATCATTCACGCCCGGGACAACCGGGAATCCGCCGAGTTCCTGGCGAACATACTGGGCCTGGAAGTCGGCGGGGAATGGGGCCCGTTCATACCGGTCGCCACCGCGAACGGGGTCACCCTGGACTTCGCGACCATTCCCGAAGCGTCGATCGTCATGCAGCACTACGCCTTCCTCGTCTCGGAGGCGGAGTTCGACACGGCGTACGCACGCATCAAGGAGCTCGGGATCACGTACTACGCGGATCCGCATCGGAAGCATCCCGGCGAGATCAACCACAACGACGGCGGCCGAGGCATCTACTTCCTCGATCCCGCCGGTCACGCCATGGAGATCATCACGCGCCCGTACGGGGGCTGGACCTCGTAACACGACGTACGGGAAAGGGGGTTCGGCCGGGATCCGTGCGCGGGTTCCGGCCGGACTCTTCCGTGTCGGATCAAGCGATCGGCAGCACCAGTTCGGGCCTGTCCCACATCACCGCGGGCGGGTTGGCCGCAAGGGTGCCGGTCCGCCGGGCACCCGCACTGCGGTAGAAGCCCTCGGCGGGCGGATGCGAGACGATGCGGACGCCGGTCAGGCCGGCGCGCTGCGCCTCGTCGCGCAGATGCCTGATGAGCAGCCGCCCGATACCGAGCCCCTGCGCGTCGTTGGCGACGAACATGAGGTCGAGTTCCGGCGGCGCGAGGATCAGCGAGTAGAAGCCGAGGAGCCGGTCGGTGTCGGGCTCGACGGCCGCGAAGACCTGGTGGGTCTCGATGTAGTCGGGCCCCACCCGATATCCGGCGACCATGGCGGCGTAGGGCCCCTCGTAGGCGCGCGAGGTCCTTACCAGCCGGGTGAGCCGCTTCGCGTCCCGTGCGGTCGCCCGCCTGATCCGTACGGCCTCGCTGCGCACCCCGTCGCCCGGACGCGTAATGCTCGATGTCATAAAGTGAGTATTACGCATCCGGCTGCGGGGCTACCACTTCCGGGCCCCGCGGGCTCCGGATTGCCAGGACGGTCCGCGCGCCGCGCGCCACTCCTCGACCACGGCGTCGATGTCGAACGGCTTGAGATTCAGCAGAGGTCCTGGCGGCGGACGCCTGATGGCCGCCCGGATCTTCTCGTTGACCTCGGTCAGCATGCGCCGCACCTCGGCCTCCGTCCGCACGCCGGGCACGGCGTCGCGCACATCCTCCGCCTCTTTGCGCAGCGCCAGTGTCGGCGGGAGCACCGACACTCCTTCCCGCTGCATCTTCTGCTTGATCCACCAGGTCTCGTCGTAGGGAGCGTCAAGGCCGTCGAGCGGCTTGCCGAATCCCGGCAACTGCGAGAAGTCGCCGCGCTGCTCGGACTCGCGGATCTGCTTGTCGACCCATGATTCGAAGCTGACGCCCGCAGGCTTGCGTTCGGTCAACGTACGCCCCTCTCGGAGGATTCGTAATCCGGTCCTTCCACGATACCGAGGGACGCAGGAGCACCCGCTGCGCCGACGTCGCCCCCCTCAACGGGCGTCGGCGCAGCGCCGCTTCGGGGTCCGGGGGGCAGCCCTCGTGCCCGCTTCAGTGCGCGTGACCCCCGGGCGCCCCGGTCCCACGCTCCTCATGGCCGGCGACCCCCTTCCCCGACGCCGCCACCGGGACGGTGAACGCCACGGTGCGGACCTTCCCTTCGTGCTGGAAGTCGAGGAAGAGCCGGTACGTACCCGCACTGGGTGCCGTCGCCGTGAAGGACACCACGGGCCCAGGGCCGCCCTCGTTCGGGTGGACATGCAGATAGGCCAGGTCGCCCGAGCGCAGGGCGACCAGGTGCCCGTACGCGCCGAGGTAGGGCTGCAGATCGGTGACTGGGCGGCCGTTCCTGCTGACGGTCAGCTTCAGTTCTCCGCCCTGGCCGGCGCGGAGTTCGCCGTCGAGTGCGACGCGGTAGCCGTCCACTTCTGCGGTGGTGCGCCGGGCCGGCAGAGCGGCGGGGTGGTAGGTGCCGGAGACGGCCAGATCCGCGCCCAGCGTGAGGTTCTCCGCGCCCTCGGCATCCGGCGTGAAGTCGGCGAACGCCCGGTAGCCACCGGCCTTGGGCAGGTCGACGGGGGTCGACCAGGTGCCGTCGGCCGCCCGGACGGGGTGCAGGTGCCGGAATTCGGTGAGGTCACTCGATGCGAGTATGAAGTGCAGTTCCTTGCCGTGCTCGCGCTGATAGGCGGTGACCTTGCGGCCACTGTCGTCCTTGATGGCGAACCGGATCTCGCTCCGAGCCCCGGCTCGTATCGTGGGCGATTCGAGGGCCAGCGTGTAGCCACCGTCGGAGATCTGCAGCCCTCCGGCCACCTGATCCGCCGCCTCCTTCACCCCGCCCTCCTCTCCCTCGCCGTGACCGGCGTGCTGCTGCGCGGGGCGGTCCTCAGTGGCTACCAGCGGGTCGACACCCCTCCCCACGCCGTACGCGGTCCCGAAGGTCGCGGCAAGCGCGGCGGCGAAGGCGGTGATCCTCAGTGCGTTGTTCATGACGGTGTCCTCCATCGGATCCATCAGGAGGCGGCGCTTCCCGATGAACCGACAACATACCCCCTAGGGGTATCAAGTCAACCCGGGAGTGCGTCATTGCTTCCCGCTTCCGCGAGAGACCGGCCGGCGACACCGTGGAGGGGGCGGGGTTTCGGCGTTCGGCTCAGACGGACACCACGAGCCCGCTGCGCAGCCGCTCCACCGCGGCCTCCGGAATCCTCAGGCCGTCGCGCACATACCCGTCGAGCCCGCCCCACCTCTCGTCCATGGCGTCCAGCGCCATGTCGAGGTAGCGGGCGCGGACCTCGATGATCGCGGACGCGATCTCCGGGTCACCGCCCGCATCGAGAAAGCCCTGTACGTACGGGGCGTGGGCGACCCGTACGACCGGGTTCACCGCGAGGAACTCGGCCCGCACCACATCCCGTGACGCGCCGACCAGCATCAGCAGCAGCGCGGCGGCCCAGCCTGTACGGTCCTTGCCGGCCGTGCAGTGGAAGAGCACCGGGCGGGCCCGGTCGTCGGCGGCAGTCTCGACGAAGGCCCGGTAAGCGGCGGCGGCACCCGGCGAGAGCACCATCTGCCGGTACGTCTCGGCGAACATCTCCTCGGCCTTCCCGCTTCCCAGCAGCTGCTCCGCCGCGACCGGGTCGGCAAGCAGCGTGCGCAGCCGGGCGGGCGCCACGCCCGGATTGTCGCCAAGCACATCGGCGACGAAGAGCCGTGCACCGGGTGGCAGCCGGTCGGGTGCCGACGCACGCTCGTCGGCAGTTCGCAGATCGACTACGGTACGGATGCCGAGCGCGGCCACCGCCATGTCCTGCACCGCGTCCAGCCCACTGAGCTGGCCGGAGCGCAGCACGGCGCCCGGCCGGACCCGATGGTCAGGCCCCAGAGCGATGCCGCCCAGGTCGCGCAGATTGATGACGGTGGATGCCGGGACGGCCCTGGCGGTTTGCACGATGAACTTCCCCTTTTCCCGTCGCGTATCCGAATTGATTCGACCTGACCGGATCAAACGTCGCACGCGTCCTGGAGATCGACAAAGTAAAACGCCGGAGAAGCATCGATCGGCGACACCGAAGGAGATAAAGGAAATGTGAAATCGCAACCGCTCCCCTCCAGGTCAGGGGCGGAGCACATTTGATGTGCCGTGTTTCCGTAGTTTCTCGCTCGACGTGGAACAGGTGTTGGCGCGTGAGCGAATCCGAAAGTCTTTGAATTTCCGACCGCACGAATCCTGCCGTAACCCGACCGGGTCAGTCCGCCAGGATCTTCGCCTTCTGGGCCTCGAACTCGGCATCGGTCAGGATGCCCTGCTTCTTCAGCTCGGCCAGCCGCTCCAGCCGGCTGATGAGATCGTCCGCGGGCGGAGCGGCGGCTACCTGCTGCTGCGCGGCGTACTGCTGCGCCTGCGGTTCGGCCGCTTCCGCGGTGTCGCGTTCGGCGAACTTGGCCTGCTGGTGCTGCTGGACCCGTCCGCTGACCGCCGAAGCGGTCCCCGCGACGACGGCCGTTCGGGCCACGGCACCGAGCAGGCCCGGTCCTCGGCGGTTCATGCCCGGTCCTCGGAAAATCGGCATGTCGTACGCCCTTTCCTGTGCGGTGCTGTCCCGGCCGGCGGGTGAGGTCAGCCAGCAAAACCGGCGGCGGACACGGCCGCCTCCGCGACGTCGGCGGGGATGCGCTCATGGGCGACCACCTGACCGCCCGAGGCCCGGACGGCCGCCGTGAGCGGCACCGCCCACAGGTCTTCCCACACGATCAGCGCCGCGGAGCTGCCCGGCGGCACCTGCTCCCCCAGCACCCGGATGCCTTCACTGTTCAGCAGGTCCGTGACCACTCCTTCGACCGGTTCGAACGACACGAGCTCATCGGGGTCGAGGTCTTCCAGTTCGATCAGGTCGAGGGTGCCGTCCTCGGCCCGGTGCACAAAGGTCAGGTCGAGGATCCGCACCGCCTTCGACGCGACCGCTTCGGCCGGCGCCGGCACGATGGCGCCCGTGAACCGGCTGCCCGGAAAGGCGACGACGAGGTACTCCACAGGTCCCACAGCCACGGGCGTGTCCTCTCCTGATGGGTTGATTGCCAGCAGCATAACTTCGACCATTTGGCCCTGCATTATGGCGAATCACCTGCAACAGGTGGATATAAGGGTGATTCCCTCACAGGGTGACGGCGGTGACCTCAGTTGCCTTCACGCTGGTCCACACGGCTTTCCCCTCGCTGAGACCCAGCTCGGTCATCGCATCAGGGGTGATCTCAGCAACCAGATCCGGAGCCTCGTCGGAGACGATCAGCACCCGGATCCGGCTGCCCACGGTGGTGAGCTCACGGACCGTTCCCGGCCAGACGTTGCGGGGGCTTCCCCCGGGCCTGTCGTGGTGCACGGAGACGGCTTCCGGCGCGATGACCGCGAGGGCTGCTGCCCCCTCGGCGAGGGAGTCCGCGACGACAAGCCGGCCGCCGCCGGCAAGGGCGAGGGCGCCGTCGGGGGCGGCGGTACCGGGCCAGGCGTTGCGGCCGAGCATCCGGGCGACCCACGGCGAGCGCGGATGCCGGGTCACCTCGGCAGGTGCCGCGTACTGGAGGGTGCGCCCTTCATCGAGTACGAGTACCCGATCGGCCAGTGAAACCGCCTCGACCGGGTCATGGGTGACGATCAGACAGACGCCGCCGAACCCGGCGAGATGGGTACGCAGGGTGTGCCGGACATGGGCGCGGGTGGTCTGGTCGAGGGCGGCGAGCGGCTCGTCGAGCAGCAGCAGCCAGGGGCGGGCGGCGAGCGCCCGGGCCAGGGCCACGCGCTGGGCCTGGCCGCCGGAGAGCTGGGAGGGCCTGCGGTGAGCGAGATGGCCGACGCCCAGCCGGTCGAGCCACTGCTGCGCCTCGCGGCGGGCCTCGGCCCGGGGGACGCCGTGGGCGCGGAGCCCGTACGCCGTGTTCGTCAGTGCGCTCAAATGCGGGAAGAGCGCACCGTTCTGCGGCACCCAGGCCACCTGTCGGCGGTGCGGGGGCAACGCGGTGACGTCGGTGTCGCCGAGACGCAGTCGGGCTTGGGCGCGCGGGGTCAGGCCGAGGAGGGCGCGCAGCAGGGTCGTCTTGCCCGCGCCATTGGGTCCGACGACGGCGATCGTGGTGCCTGGCGCCGCGTCGAGGGTCAGCCGGTTGAAGCCGGTGACCTCGGCATGCAACGACCGGCGTTCCTGCGGAACCGGGGGCGTTTCGTCGCTGCGTCGGGCGGCCGGGGGGCCTGCCGTGCCCGTACCGTCCCTGCCGTCCATGTCGTCGGCCGCGGGCTCGGGGCCGTGTGAGCGGTCGCGCGGCGCTCCGGTCCAGCGCCCGCGCAGAGCTATGAGTACGGCCATGGCGATGGCGAGCAGCAGGAGCGATACGGAGGTGGCGGCCTCCGGGGAGTCCTGGAGCAGCAGGTAGACCTGGAGAGGCAGCGTCTGGGTGGTGCCCGGCAGGTTGCCCGCGAAGGTGATGGTCGCACCGAACTCGCCGAGCGCCCGCGCCCAGGTGAGTGCGGCACCGGCGGCGAGACCGGGGGCGACCATCGGGAGGGTGACCGTGAAGAACACCCGGGCCGGTGAGGCCCCCAGGGAGGCGGCGGTCTCCTCGTACGAGGGGCGCAGGCCGGCCAGTGCTCCTTCGAGGCTGATGACGAGGAACGGCATCGCGACAAAGGTCGCCGCGACCACCGCGCCCGAGGTGTGGAACGGCAGCGTGATCCCGAAGGTGTCCTCCAGCCAGGGTCCGAGCAGCCCCCGGCGACCGAAGCCGAGGAGCAGCGCCACACCTCCGACGGTGGGCGGCAGCACCATCGGCAGGAGGACCAGCGAGCGTACGAGCGTCTTGCCGGGGAAGTCGACCCGGGCCAGCAGCCAGGCCAGGGGCACCCCGAGCAGGAGCGAGAGGCCCAGGGCCCAGAACGAGACGAGCAGGGACAGCCTGAGCGCCTGCGTGACACCGGGGCTGGTCAGATGGGTGCCCAGGTCGGCCCAGGAGGTACGGGCCAGGATGCCGATCAACGGCATCAGCAGGAACGCGACGCCGAGCAGCGCGGGGAGCGCCAGGGCGACAGGGGTGCGCGCGCCGGGCACACGGCTGCGGAGGGCTCTCATCGGAGGTTCCAGGGATCGGTCGGTACGTGCAGGACTGGCTCAGCCGCAGGGGCTGCCCCGGTTTCTCCCGGCCCGGGCAGCCCCTGCGGTGCATACGGCATGTCGGCTACGGCCGCTGGAAGCCTGCGGCCTGCAGGATCTTCTGCGCCTCGGGGGTGCTCAGCCACTTCACGAACGCCGTGGCGGCCTCGGTGTTCTTGGACTGCCGCAGCGTCGCGGCCGGGTAGGAGGCGACGGCGTTTTGCGCGTCGGGGAGGTCGACGGCGTCGACCTTGTCGGTGGCCGTGGCGGCATCCGTCTTGTAGACGATGCCCGCATCGGCCTCGCCCAGCTCGACCTTGCTGAGGACGGCGCGGACGTTGGGCTCCTGGGAGACCGGCTTGACGGTGAGCTTCTGGGCGTCGAGGACCTGCTTGCTGTAGCGGCCGACCGGAACCTCGGGTGCGGCCAGGACCACCTTGAGCTTGGGGTCGGTCAGGTCCTCCAGGTTCGCGATCTTCTCCGGGTTGCCCTCCCCGGTGGCGATGACGAGGCGGTTCTTGGCGATGACGGTGGGGGTACCGGTGTCGGACTTCAGCCCGTCCATCGTCCTGGTGTCCGCGGTGACCAGGGCGTCGGCGGGCGCGCCCTGCTTCACCTGGGCGGCGAGTTCCTGGGACCCGGCGAAGGAGAACGTCACCTTCGTACCCGGGTGTTCCTTCTCGTACGCGGCGCCCGCGGTCTTGAACACATCGGTGAGCGAGGCCGCGGCCAGGACCGTCAGCCGGCCCTCGGGGGCGCCGGACGACGCCGCGGACTTTCCGGCGGAGTCCTTCTTGTTGTCGTCATCGCTGCCGCAGGCGGCGAGCGGGAGCAGCAGTGCGGCGGTCACGATCGCGGCAGCGGTGCGGCGCCTGGTGAGGGTGGTCGTCATGTTGCCGGGGGCTCCTTGGGATTGATGCGCGTCGAAGGTGGTGCGCGATCAGGCGCGGTCGATGTGCACGTTGGTGGACTTCACGCGAGCGGTGGCCTGCATGCCGACCTCCAGGCCGAGTTCCTCGACCGCCTCCCGCGTGAGCAGCGACACCAGCCGGTGCGGGCCTGCCTGAATCTCGACCTGGGCCGCGACGTCGCCGAGCTTCACTCCGGTGACGATGCCCGGGAAGGCGTTGCGGGCCGACGTGTACGAGGTCTCGTCCTCGCCTCCCGCGCCCTGGCCGACCTCGATGGAGAAAGCGGCCAGATCACGGCCGTCGATGAGCCTTCGGCCGCCTTCGTCACGGTGGGTCGCGACCTTTCCGGCGTCCGCCCAACGGCGGGCCGTGTCGGGGCTGACCCCCAGCAGACGCGCCGCCTGCCCGATTGTGTAGGACTGCATGTGCGACAAGATATTCGGATTGTTCTCGCAGCTGCAATCCAACCAGCTGATCCGTGGGGCAAATGCCAGGTGCGCCGGAGGAAGTACCGAGGTTCGGATGCAGGTCGGTTACGCGACCGTGCGTGAAGGATCAAGCGCGTTCGGAGAGGGCAAGGTCACAGACGGAGCCCCTGCTGCTCGTCTTGGACCTGACCTAGCATCTGGGCATGACGGTCCTGCCTGCCGACGGGCTTTCGTTGGCCGCCGAATTCCCCCACCCCGCCCATGAGCAGTGGCAAAGCCTTGTTGAAGGCGTGCTGCGCAAGTCGGGCAAGGATGTCGCGGGTTCGGCCGCCGAGGAAGCGCTGTCCACCACGGTGGAGGACGGGCTCATCACCCGCCCCCTCTATACCTCGCGCGACAGCGCGCCCGATGCCGGATATCCGGGCTTCGCCCCCTTCACCCGCGGTGGCAAGGCCGGGGGCAATGCGGCGGGGGGCTGGGACGTACGGCAGCGGCACACCCTGTCGGATCCTGCGCGCCTCAACGAGGCGGTGCTCGCCGATCTGGAGAACGGTGTCACCTCACTGTGGCTGACCGTGGGCAGTACCGGCGGCCTTCCAGTGTCCGCTCTGGCGGCGGCGCTGGACGGCGTCTATCTCGATCTGGCTCCCGTGGTGCTGGACGCCGGCAGCGAATTCGACGCTGCGGCGAGGGAGTTGCTGCGGCTCTACGCGGAGCGGGGCGTCGGCGCGAAGACCGCTCGCGGCAACCTCGGCGCCGACCCGCTCGGGCATGCCGCCCGCAGCGGCGCCGAACCCGGCCTGGCGGCGGCGGTCCACTGGGCACAGCGGTGTGCGCAGGAGTACCCCGGGCTGCGGGCCCTGACCGTCGACGCGCTGCCGTACCACGAGGCCGGCGGCTCGGCCGCCGAGGAGCTGGGCGCTTCGCTGGCGACAGGTGTCGCCTATCTCCGGGCGCTGACGGAGGCCGGGCTCTGTGTCGAAGGGGCCTGCGCGCAGCTGGAGTTCCGGTACGCGGCTACGGCCGATCAGTTCCTGACCATCGCCAAGCTGCGGGCCGCTCGGCGGCTGTGGGCCCGGGTGGCCGAGGTGTGCGGGGCCGCCGACGCCGGGGCGCAGCGCCAGCACGCGGTGACGTCCTCGGTGATGATGACGCGGCGCGATCCCTGGGTGAACATGCTGCGGACGACGCTGGCATGTCTGGGCGCGGGTGTCGGCGGGGCCGACTCCGTCACCGTGCTGCCATTCGATCACGCCTTGGGTCTGCCGGACGCGTTCGCCCGGCGCATCGCGCGTAATACGTCGACGATCCTGCTGGAGGAGTCGCATCTGGCCCGGGTGATCGACCCGGCGGGCGGTTCCTGGTACGTGGAGCGGCTCACCGCCGAACTCGCCGACGCCGCCTGGGCGTTCTTCCAGGAGATCGAGCGGTCGGGCGGCCAGGCGGCCGCCCTTCGCTCGGGAATGATCGGCGAGCGTCTCGCGGCCACCTGGGCGGCGCGCAGCAAGGATCTGGCGCGACGCAAGGAGCCGGTCACCGGGGTCAGCGAGTTCCCGCAGCTGGCGGAGCGCCCGGTGGAGCGCGAGGCGGCCCCCGCCGAGGTGTCCAACGCGGCGTCGGGCGGTCTGCCCAGGGTGCGTCGTGACGAAGCGTTCGAGGTGCTGCGTGCCCGGTCGGACGCCCATCTCGCAGCGACCGGGAACCGGCCGCGGGTGTTCCTCGCCGCGCTCGGCCCGGCCGCGACCCACACCGCGCGCGCGTCGTTCGCCTCGAACCTGTTCCAGGCGGGCGGGATCGAACCGGTCCACGACCCGGCCTCGGTCGACGCGGCAACTGCCGCCGATGCGTTCAGGGCCAGCGGGGCCACCGTGGCGTGTCTCTGTTCGAGCGACACGCTCTACGCCGAGCAGGCCGGGGCGGTCGCCGAGGCGCTGGGCTCGGCCGGCGCCCAGCGGGTGTTCCTCGCGGGCCGGCCCGGCGAGTACGCCGGTGTCGACGAGTACGTCTTCGCGGGCTCCGATGTGGTGGCCGTGCTCTCTTCCCTTCTCGACCGTATGGGTGTGGCGTAATGCGTATCCCTGACTTCTCCGACATCGAGCTCGGACCGGGCGGCGCCGCCGAGGTGTCCGAGGACCAGTGGCGCGCCTCGGTGAAGGAGTCCTCCGGCAGTTCCGACGGCGATCTGCTGTGGGAGACCCCGGAAGGCATCGCGGTCAAGCCGCTGTACACCGGGCGCGACCTGGAGGGGCTCGACTTCCTCGGTACGTATCCGGGCATGGCCCCGTATCTGCGGGGCCCGTACCCGACGATGTACGTCAACCAGCCCTGGACGATCCGGCAGTACGCCGGGTTCTCCACCGCCGAGGAGTCCAACGCCTTCTACCGCCGCAACCTCGCGGCCGGGCAGAAGGGCCTCTCCGTCGCCTTCGACCTGCCGACCCACCGCGGCTACGACAGCGACCACCCGCGGGTGACCGGCGACGTCGGCATGGCGGGCGTGGCGATCGACTCGATCTACGACATGCGTCAGCTCTTCGACGGCATCCCGCTGGACAGGATGTCGGTATCGATGACGATGAACGGCGCGGTGCTCCCCGTTCTCGCGCTGTACATCGTGGCCGCGGAGGAGCAGGGCGTCGGGCCCGAGAAGCTGGCCGGAACCATTCAGAACGACATTCTGAAGGAGTTCATGGTCCGCAACACTTACATCTATCCGCCGAAGCCCTCGATGCGGATCATCTCCGACATCTTCGCGTACACCTCGCAGAAGATGCCGCGCTACAACTCGATCTCCATCTCCGGCTATCACATCCAGGAGGCGGGTGCGACGGCCGATCTGGAGCTGGCGTACACCCTGGCGGACGGGGTGGAGTATCTGCGGGCCGGGCGGGACGCCGGGCTGGACGTGGACGCGTTCGCACCGCGCCTTTCGTTCTTCTGGGCGATCGGCATGAACTTCTTCATGGAGATCGCGAAGTTGCGGGCGGCCCGGCTGCTCTGGGCCAAGCTGGTCAAGGAGTTCGAGCCGAAGAACGCCAAGTCGCTGTCCTTGCGCACCCATTCGCAGACATCGGGGTGGTCGCTGACCGCGCAGGACGTGTTCAACAACGTCACCCGGACCTGTGTGGAGGCGATGGCCGCCACCCAGGGGCACACCCAGTCGCTGCACACCAACGCGCTCGATGAGGCCCTCGCCCTGCCGACGGACTTCTCGGCCCGGATCGCCCGGAACACCCAGCTGCTGCTCCAGCAGGAGTCGGGCACCGGCCGGGTCATCGACCCGTGGGGCGGCAGCGCGTACGTGGAGCGGCTGACGTACGACCTGGCGCGCCGGGCCTGGCAGCACATCGAGGAGGTCGAGGCGGCAGGCGGCATGGCGCAGGCCATCGACGCGGGCATCCCGAAGCTCCGGGTGGAGGAGGCCGCGGCCCGCACCCAGGCGCGTATCGACTCCGGGCGCCAGCCGGTGATCGGGGTCAACAAGTACCGGGTGGAGGCCGACGAGCAGATCGATGTGCTCAAGGTCGACAACTCCTCGGTGCGCACCCAGCAGATCGAGAAGCTGCGCCGGCTGCGCGAGGAGCGCGACGAGTCGGCGTGCCAGGCCGCGCTGCGGGCGCTGACGACGGCGGCCGAGCGGGCCCCCGGCCCCGGCCTCGAAGGCAATCTGCTGGCACTCGCCGTCGACGCGGCACGCGCGATGGCGACCGTGGGCGAGATCTCGGACGCCTTGGAGAAGGTGTACGGGAGGCATGCGGGCCAGATCCGTACGATCTCCGGTGTGTACCGCAACGAGGCAGGTGAATCCCCTTCCGTGGACCGGACCCGGGCGCTGGTGGACCAGTTCGAGGAGGCCGAGGGGCGCCGTCCGCGCATCCTGGTCGCCAAGATGGGGCAGGACGGCCACGACCGTGGCCAGAAGGTGATCTCAACGGCCTTCGCCGACCTGGGCTTCGACGTCGACGTCGGTCCGCTGTTCCAGACGCCGGCCGAGGTGGCACGGCAGGCGGTGGAGGCGGACGTGCACATCGTGGGCGTCTCCTCGCTGGCCGCCGGGCATCTCACGCTCGTACCGGCGCTCCGCGAGGAGCTGGCCGCCGAGGGCCGCGACGACATCATGATCGTGGTGGGCGGGGTGATTCCGCCGCAGGACATCGAGGCGCTGCACGAGGCGGGGGCGACGGCGGTGTTCCCGCCCGGCACCGTGATTCCGGATGCTGCCTACGACCTGGTGACGCGGCTCGGTGCCGCGCTCGGCCACGAGCTGTGAGCCGCTGACCCGATGCCTCCGAAGATCGACATCGACAGCTATGCGAAGGGGGTCCTCGACGGGAAGCGGGCGTACATCGCACGCGCGATCACCCTCGTCGAGTCCACCCGCCCCGACCACCGGGCGCTGGCCCAGCAGTTGCTGCGCGAGCTGCTGCCGCACTCAGGGAACGCCCGGCGGATCGGCATCAGCGGCGTGCCCGGGGTCGGGAAGTCCACCTTCATTGACGCGCTCGGCACGATGCTCACCGGGCTCGGTCACCGGGTCGCGGTGCTGGCCGTCGATCCCTCCTCCAGCCGTACCGGCGGCTCCATCCTGGGCGACAAGACCAGGATGGAGCGCCTCGCGGTGGACCGCGCGGCATTCGTACGTCCCTCTCCGACCGCCGGGACGCTCGGCGGGGTGGCCAAGGCGACCCGCGAGTCCATCGTGGTGATGGAGGCCGCGGCATACGACGTGGTGCTGGTGGAGACGGTCGGCGTCGGCCAGTCGGAGACGGCGGTGGCCAATATGGTCGACACGTTTTTGCTGCTGACCCTGGCCCGTACCGGTGATCAGCTCCAGGGCATCAAGAAGGGCGTCCTGGAGCTGGCGGACGCCATCGCGGTCAACAAGGCGGACGGCCCACACGAACGCGACGCACGAGCGGCCGCGCGCGAACTGGCAGGCGCGCTGCGGCTGATGCACCCGGTCGACGCGGCCTGGACACCTCCTGTCCTCACCTGCAGCGCCCGGGAGTCGACCGGTCTCGACATGCTGTGGGAGCGGCTGGAGCAGCACCGTGCGCTGCTCGAATCGACCGGCCGGCTCGCCGCGAAACGGCGTGACCAGCAGGTCGACTGGACCTGGACGATGGTGCGGGACGAGCTGCTGGAGAGCCTGCGCGGCCATCCGGAGGTGCGCGCGCTCACTCCGGGGCTGGAACAGCAGGTACGGAACGGTGAGCTGACGGCCACGCTGGCGGCCGAGCAGATCCTGGGGGCGTTCCGTGGCACGGCCTTGGCGGCGGAGGGCGGTGGCAGCGTCCAGCAGCTGTGAGCCGATGCCGTTGCCCGCAGGGTCGGACGCCTACCACGCCGGCCGGTGGCTCGCGCCGGCACGGTCGGGGTCGGTCAGTGCGGACAACGCGGCTTTCCACCGCACCGTCCCGCTGCACCGGACGGCGCAACAGCACGGACCGCCCTTTTGAGCCGTACGAGGTCAGGTGCCGGTGTGCAGCGAGGCGGTGTGCTCGCGGACCTGCGCGGGTGTGAGGTAGGAGCCCGTGTACTCGAAGTCGCGGAGCGTGCCCGGCTTGTGGGCCTGGAATCCGGTGCGTACGAAATCGTCACCGGCGATGGCGTTGAGCAGCCAGTTCGTCATGACCCGTGCCTTGGCCACATTGGTCCGCAGCGCCGCCCAGTGGTAGCCACGGGCCACGGCCTGCGCGGTGATGCCGTGCATCTCGATGCCGATCGGCTTGGATACCGCGTCCTTGCCGCCGAGGTCCACGACAAGACCGAGATCCTTGTGGACGTACGGCTTCAACGGCTGGCGCCGCAGCGTGGCGATGAGGTTGTCGGCGAGTCTGCGGCCCTGGCGCATGGCGTGCTGCGCGGTGGGCGGGCAGACCGCCCCGCCGCCCTTGCCCAGGTCCGGTACGGCCGCGGCGTCGCCGAGCGCGAAGACGCCGTCGAAGCCCGGCAGGCTCATCTCGGGCGTCACGGCCAGTCGGCCGCGTACGGTCTCCGCGTCGAATGTGGCGACCAGCGGACTCGCAGTGACTCCCGCCGTCCAGATCAGGGTGCGGCAGGGCACCACCCGGCCGTCGGTGAAGGTGACCTTCTCCGGCCCGGCCTCGGCGATCGAGACGCCGAGCGACACCTCGATGCCACGTGCGCGCAGCACCTCCAGGGCGCTCCGGCCGAGCTTGTCCCCCAGCTCGGGCATCAGCTTCGGGGCGATGTCGATGAGATGCCACTTGATCAGCTTCGGGTCGAGCCGTGGGTAATGCCTGACCGCGTTGGTCGTGAGGCGCTGCAGACACGCAGCCGTCTCGGTGCCCGCGTATCCGCCGCCGACCACCACGAACTGCAGGCGCGAAGTCCGCTCGTTCTCGTCGTGGCTGGCGTCCGCGAGATCGAGCTGAGCGATCACGTGGTCGCGTACGTACGCCGCCTCGGCCAGCGACTTCATGCCCCGGGCGTGGTCGAGCAGGCCAGGGATGTCGAACGTGCGGGTGACGCTCCCGGGGCTGAGCACGATGTAGTCGTAGGGCTCGTAGACGACCTCGTCGGTGATCTTGCGAATGACGCAGATCTTCGCCTTCGGATCCACTCCGATGGCCCCGCCAGGGATGATCCGGGTGCGGTGCTTGCGACTGCGGCGCAGCGATACCGCGACCGACTGCGGGGTGAGCACACCTGCCGCCACCTGCGGCAGCAGGGGCAGATAGAGCTGGTACGAGAACGGGGCGACGAGCGCGATCTCCGCCTCGCCCGGGATCAGTCCGCGCTCCAGACGGCGTACACACTCCACCCCGGCGAATCCGGCGCCGACAACGAGAATCCTGGGTCGTGCCACAGTGATCGTCCCTTCTCGGGCCTGCACGGTCGTCCGTTCGCTTGCCCCGTCGCACGCGCCCGTCATCTCACATCTTCGCGAGCCGCATCCGACTTCGCCTGCTGAGGGCGGCGGACGGACGACACCACCGGGTCAGCGAGCCAGGAGGGTGACCGCCGTGCACGTGCCGCCGACGGCGCCCACGAGCACGACACCGGCGGCCACGCAGCGCGCCTTGAGACTGCGGTAGCGCGCGTCGTATTCGCCGCGCAGTTCGGTGGCGCGGGCGGAGATACGGCAGAGCACGGCCCGCGACGCGGCGAGGCGGTCCGCGGTGTAGACACGTTCCACGTCCTCGCGCTGTGCCGTGGTGAGCCAGGGCAGCTCGTCGGTGAAGCGGCCTGCCTGTCGTCGGGCCTCCTCGACCTCGGCGTTCCACAGCAGGTAGCCCTCCAGCTGTGCCAGACCGCGGGCGCTGTCCTTGTCGGGGTCCACACGCTCCTCCTCTCCCGTTGCCGCCGCGCTCACGCCTGCTTGTCCCCGGGGGGCCGCGTCGCCCCGGTGTCGGGGCGGGTGAGAGCTTCGTGGAGGCCGCGCTCCGAGGGGTGGTGCAGGTCGAACGCCGGGGATTCGGAACGGATCCGCGGCAGCGTGTGGAAGTTGTGCCGCGGCGGCGGGCAGGAGGTCGCCCACTCCAGCGAACGGCCGTAGCCCCATGGGTCGTCGACCTCGATCTTCTTGCCGTACTTGGCGGTCTTCCACACGTTGTGGAGGAACGGCAGCATCGACAGGCCGAGCAGGAACGAGGAAATGGTCGAGATGGTGTTGAGCGCGGTGAAGCCGTCTGCGGCGAGGTAGTCCGCGTATCGGCGCGGCATGCCCTCGGCACCCAGCCAGTGCTGCACCAGGAACGTGCCGTGGAAGCCCACGAACAGCGTCCAGAACGAGATCTTGCCGAGCCGTTCGTCCAGCATCTTGCCGGTGAACTTCGGCCACCAGAAGTGGAATCCGGCGAACATCGCGAAGACCACGGTGCCGAAGACCACGTAGTGGAAGTGCGCGACGACGAAGTACGAGTCCGAGACGTGGAAGTCCAGCGGGGGCGATGCCAGGATCACACCGGTCAGCCCACCGAAGAGGAAGGTGACCAGGAAGCCGATCGACCAGAGCATCGGTGTCTCGAAGGACAACGACCCCTTCCACATCGTGCCGATCCAGTTGAAGAACTTCACCCCGGTCGGCACCGCGATGAGGAAGGTCATGAACGAGAAGAACGGCAACAGCACACCGCCGGTGACGTACATGTGGTGCGCCCACACGGTCACCGAGAGGCCCGCGATCGCGATCGTCGCACTGATCAGGCCGATGTAGCCGAAGATCGGCTTGCGGCTGAAGACCGGAATGATCTCACTGACAATCCCGAAGAACGGCAGAGCGATGATGTACACCTCCGGGTGGCCGAAGAACCAGAAGAGGTGCTGCCAGAGCATTGGGCCGCCATTGGCCGCGTCGAAGACGTGCGCACCGAACTTGCGGTCCGCCTCCAGCACCAGCAGCGCCGCTGCAAGAACCGGGAAGGCCAGCAGAACCAGCACACCGGTCAGCAACACGTTCCAGACGAAGATCGGCATGCGGAACATCGTCATGCCGGGGGCGCGCATGCCGATGATCGTGCTGATGAAGTTGACCGAACCGAGAATCGTGCCGAAGCCGGAGAAAGCCAGACCCATGATCCACATGTCGCTGCCGATGCCCGGCGAGCGGACGGCATCCGAGAGCGGGGAATAGGCGAACCAGCCGAAGTCGGCCGCGCCGCCCGGGGTGAGGAAGCCCGCCACCACGATGATCGAGCCGAAGAGGTACAGCCAGTACGCGAAC
This sequence comes from Streptomyces sp. NPDC002785, assembly GCF_040295565.1. Lineage (NCBI taxonomy): Bacteria > Bacillati > Actinomycetota > Actinomycetes > Kitasatosporales > Streptomycetaceae > Streptomyces > Streptomyces sp. NPDC002785. Next base: position 28,057 of record NZ_JBEOVN010000086.1, read on the forward strand.
ATGTTCAGCCGCGGGAACGCCACGTCGGGCGCGCCGATCTGCAGCGGCATGATCCAGTTCGTGAATCCGGCGAACAGCGGCGTCGCGAACATCAGCAGCATGATCGTGCCGTGAATCGTGAACGCCTGGTTGAACTGCTCGCTCGAAATGATCTGGATCCCGGGACGGGCCAGCTCCGCGCGCATGACGAGGGCCAGCACACCACCGACGACGAAGAAGGCGAACGACGTGACGAGGTAGAGCGTGCCGATCGTCTTGTGGTCCGTGGTGGTCAGCCACTTGATGACGACGTTGCCCGGTTGCTTGGCGCGTACCGGAATCTCGTTCGCGTACGCCTCCTCTTCGTCGGCTGCCCCGGTTGTGCCCGTCGTCGCCACTGGGACGCTCCTTCGATTGTCATTCGCGGGTGGGCCGCGCACCCGCCAGGGGCGCCACCTCCACCGGCCGACCGGCCGCTCACGCGCGCGTCACGCCAGATTCCAGGTGCAGCAAATCAGCCGCGGGGCCACTTCGTGCGGCCCTGCGCCCGCCGTCGCGTGACTTTCACTCGTCAGGGCGTCCTCCGGTCCGGGCCTCCGCCCCGCTCGCCCCCGATGCGGTAATCGGGGGGACGGACGACGACGTGGTCCGCGGCGCGGGGTGCGGAGTTCTCTCCCGCAACAACCCGCCACGACCGCGCACCGGTTCACTCCACCGTTTCGCCACGGCGCCTCGGGACAGCCCGAACTGCCGCACCGGACCACGTTGTTACCGGGAAGGACGGTGAACGCGGACCGGTGACCGGTCCGGGCGCCCCGGGCCCTCAGGCCAGCCCGCCCGTCGCACGCACGTTCTGGCCGGTGATCCACCGGCCGTCGTGGCCGGTCAGGAAGGCAACCACATCGGCCACGTCCGCGGGTTCGCCCAGTCGGCCGACGAGCCGTTGATCCGGTCGTTCGAACCTACGCCCAGCGGCTCGTCGTACGCGATTACGTGGAGAACGAGCCGCTGCGTACGCGACAGCGCGGCGCTCGTCCCGGCACCGGACGAGCGCCCTCGCGGCCGTTCAGGCCCCGGACACGCGACCGC
>NZ_JBEOVN010000087.1:0-28083 GCF_040295565.1 Streptomyces sp. NPDC002785
GGCCGCTCCGATGGTCGCCGCCCGCCTCTTGGGGAAGGAGCGTCGGCGACTGACGACAACGCCGGAGGCACAGGCCCCGCGAGGAGGCCGACGGTGCCGCAAGCGGCGTCGGGATCACACCGAAGACCGCCCGCCGCGGCACTCCGCACGGCTCCGGCCCGGGCAAGACCCGCCGGGTCGTCGAGCGCACTTTCGCCCGGCTCCACCCATGCAAACGACTCCGCACCCGCTACGAAATACGCGCCGACCTTCATCTCGGCCTGCTCCAACTCGCCTGCAGCATCATCTACTTGAGACGACTCCGAACCTCATTCTGAAACGATCAGTTCGGGGTCCGTGCTGTCGTGGGCAGGGCCGATACCCTCTCCTTGCTACTCCATATGGATGATTCGTCTGCTTATGCCCTTGCTAGTCGTGCACCCGCATGGATCACTGTAGGTATCGAACCGGTGGGTCGCCCATCCCGTACCGGGGAAACGTGGTAAGGGCGACGTCTGCCGGTTTTTTGCGTCTGTGCGCAGGGTGGCCGCCGCGCGGCATGGCGTGTCCCTCTGTTGGAACTGCTCGCTCGCCTGGATTTCCGCACCACGGCGCAGACCGAGCTGAACGATCACCTGCACCGTCGCCAACCTCGTGGTCATCGGGCTGATGCTGGTCGTCTTCGTGGCGGCCCGGCTTCTGCCCTTCCCCCGAGGGCGGGGCCGGCGGTGAGCGAGATGGACGGGGCGGGAGGAGGCTGGACGGGAGCGGTCCAGCGGCGAGCCGTCCGTGTACTGCCGCCCGGCAAGCTGCTGTCCGATACCCAGCCCGCGTACATGGCCTCGCGGATCTACGTCTTCAGTGTGCTCCCCGTGGCCGCGCTGATCGTCGTCCTGGTCACCGGCGGGGTGCCGGCCCTGAAGGGGCCCGCGTGGTGGCACGTCTCGGATCTTCATGGTCATCCACCTGTGGGGCAAGTTCTTCATGGCCGCCTGGCGTGGCGGGCGGGCGCCGACCTGGATCACCGGCACGGTGTGCTTCTTCGCCTCGATCGGCACCGCGGTCACCGCGGCGCTTGCGGCCTGGGCCGCCGCCCCGCCCGCCCGGCGCCACGCATGGACCGAAACCACCCGAGGCCATCCCTCAGCGCTGCCCAGAAGTAAGCGAACAGACTGGTCAGCCGCGAGCGCGCGGCGAACGAGCACGGCTCCGCCTACCTGAAGAACTGGCGAATCCTCACCAAGGTCCGCCGGTCAGTGCCCCCGCACCATGCAGCGCGGCCGGCGACGGCAGCACCCGGAGCAAAATACCGACCGCGATCAGGACCAGGGCGGCCGTCGGAATCCGTTTCCGTGTGGCGGCGCTGTTCACCGCTGTTCGCGCAGCAGCGCGAGGCGGCGTTTGTACTCATCCTCGTCGATTTCCCCGCGGGCGAACCGTTCTGCGAGCAGGTCTTCGGCTCGTCGGCTTCCCCATGCTGCCTCACCGGGGGGCGGACCGGGCTGGTAGCTGCGGCGGGTGTTGGTGAGGTAGCGGGTGAGGGCGACGACCCCGACGATCAGCAGCGACCAGAACACAACCATGATCACGGTCATGAGGAGCCATCCACTCCAGCCCCAGCCGCCGTTGTACCACATCATGCCCATCACCTTCTTTCGGACGGCCGACCGTCGACAGTTCCAGGGTGGCGCGGCGCGGCGCCGTTGAGGAGAGGAAACATGGGCCCTGCCGGGGGGCTGAACGGCCCGTACCGTCGCTGACGACAACACGATCAAGGCCGGGGGGCCTCACGTGCCTCGGCACCCACGGCAGCCTCACGGGCCGGTGGGCGAACTCCGTACGTCGTCGGTCCGGTAGGCCAGGTGCTCGGCGACGGATACCACACCGTCGACGTTTTGACACAACCGTTCGATGATGGGGATCAGGCTCTTGAACTCGACGGATCCGCTGAGAACCACCTCCCCCTGCCGGACCTCGGCCATCACCGCCGAGGGACCGAGGCCCATCGTCTGCTGCAGCACATCCCGGTTGATCTCCTCACGGATGGCATCGTCGTGGCGCAGGAAGACCCGTAGCAGGTCTCTGCGGCTGACGATGCCCAGCAGCTTGTCCGTCTCGTCCACAACGGGCAGGCGTTTCACGTCCTGCACTTCCATGAGGCGGGCCGCCTCGACCACGGTCCACTCCGGACGCGCACACACCGCGGGAGCCGACATCAGCTCCTCCGCTCTGGCCCCCTCGGCCTTGGCCCGCTCCCACGCCCCGACATGCGGAATCGGCGTCAGGCCGGACGGATCGGCCTGGTCGGAGGACTTGCGCAGCAGGTCGGCCTCGGACACCACCCCCATGGGACGGTCCAGTTCATCCACCACGGGCACCGCGGTGACATCGTTCTCCGCCAACAGTTTGACGATCTCCTTGAACGGCAGGTCACGCCGCGCCCGGACGACGTCTCGGGTCATGAGCTCTGCAACCGTTCGGTGATGCATGTGACTCCCCCTTCGGGGTGTGACGGTCAGAAGTGGTCATGTGTCGAGCGGATCAGGAACCAGACGCCCACGGTTGAGCCGACCGGGCCCGTCTTCGGGGCCGGTGGGCCCCGAGAACGGCCCACTCGACCCCACAACAGCGGCACGCCGTGCGTGGCAGTTTGAATACAGCAACATCATGAGGAAACGGTGACGATCATGCGAGCTCACCTCGGCGATCATCTTGTCGTCGAAAGTCCGGCCACCGGCGCCGGCAGGCGCGACGGCGAGATCGTCGGACTCCGCCATGAGGATGGAACCCCTCCCTACGACGTGCACTGGTCGGACACCGACCATGTGTCGCTCGTGTTCCCAGGGCCCGACGCCCATGTCCGTCACCTTGAGGAGGGGGCCGGGAGAACCCACGAGTCATCCCGGTCGAGCGGCCCCGATCCTGGTGCCCAGTCCGCCAGGATCGGGGCCGACGGGGCACCTGGCCCCGGGCGGCATCGGCTGATGTATCGCGGTTGAACGCGGGCGACAGGGCTCGCCAAGCAGACACAGCCCGCCGCGGCAGAAGGACGCTGGGAAACCCGGGTCCGTTCCGGTCGGGCAGAACCGCCGTGGCCGCGCCGTCCCGGGTGGCGACTTCGAGGGAGTAGCCGCCACCGCAATATCCGCAGGTCGTGTGCGTCTTGGCCGACGCGGCGGGGGCAGTGGACGGTGGGCTCGGTGAAGGGTGTCCTGGACCTCCGCGCGCATGCGGACGCACCGGCCCCACGCGATGCAGAGATCGCGGTCGAGGTGTACGTACGGGTGGAAATCGTCCGTACCCCAGCCCCGGCACCACGCGTGGCCGGAACACGCGGCCGAAAGTGGTCGAGAGATGGTGAAACCGATCCGCTCGCCCGCCTGTCTCACCGATCAGGTCCTTCCGGATCTGCGCAGCGAATCCCGTTCGGCGCTGACGCTTGACTTCGACCACGGTCTCCTCCGTAACGTCATCCCATGTCGGAAGAGAAGAACTCGGGCGGGCCCGGAAAGCTGCCGCGCTCGCTGTACGAGCGCGAGCTGTACCGGCTCCAGACCGAGCTCGTGAAGCTCCAGGAGTGGGTTCGGGCCGAAGGCGCACGACTCGTCGTGGTGTTCGAGGGACGTGACGCGGCGGGCAAGGGCAGCACGATCAAGCGCGTCACCGAGCTCCTCAATCCCCGGGTAGCGCGTATCGTCGCGCTGCCGCAGCCCACGGAGCGCGAGCGCAGCCAGTGGTATTTCCAGCGCTACGTCGAGCATCTTCCAGCCGCGGGGGAAGTGGTCCTGCTCGACCGGAGCTGGTACAACCGCGCGGGCGTCGAACGCGTCATGGGTTTTTGCACCATGGAGGAACACCAGCGGTTCCTTCGCCAGTGCCCGATCTTCGAGCGGATGCTGGTGGAGGACGGCATCCTGTTGCGCAAGTACTGGTTCTCGGTGAGTGACGCGGTGCAGGAGCAGCGATTCCGGCGTCGGCTGGAAGATCCTACCCGCCGATGGAAGCTCTCGTCGCTGGACCTGGAATCGATCAGCCGCTGGGAGGCCTATTCGCGGGCGAAGGACGAGATGTTCGTCCATACGGACATCTCGGAAGCTCCCTGGTACGTGGTCGAGAGCGACAACAAGCGCCGGGCACGGCTGAACATGATCGCCCATCTGCTGTCGACCGTGCCGTACGAGGATGTCGCTTGGCCGGCGATCGAACTGCCTCGACGCCCGCCGGCCACGGGGTACCAACGTCCGCCGAGAGACCTTCAGACGTACGTCCCCGATCATGCGTCAGAGCTGTGCGAGTGAGGCGGGCAGGTCTCGTACGGTCAAGTCGCCAGAGGTATGACAGCCACTGGGCAGTCGGATCGGTGCAGGAGGGCGCGTGCGACCCGGCCGAGGTGGGGGCCGAGATGACTGCGGCGACGATGCGCTCCGACCATGATCAGATCCGCAGCGGCCGAGCGCTGGACCAGTATTTTCGCGGCTGTTCCCTCGATCGCTGCCGAGTGCAGCCGGACTGTCGGGTGATCGCGCACGGAGTCCGCCACCGCAAGGTCGATCAGGGTCTCAGCGCGTTCCTTGCAGTAGAGGTGCGGCTCGCCGGCAGTACGAGGATGATCGGCGCGATTGCGCGGCGGGCAGCGCCAGGCATGTACGGCGTCCAGGACGCAGTCCCTTGCTCCGGCCTCACGAAAGGCGAACCGGGCCGCCGCTGATCCTCCCTCTGGTTCCTTGACACCGATGAGGATCCGCCCATGCGTGCTTTCGATACCGGCCTTGTCGCCGCGCACGACGATGACGGGGCAAGGGTGCGACGCGGCCACGGCGAGGCTGACGGAGCCGAGGAGGAGTCCGGTGACTCCGCCGTGGCCCCGTTCGCCGATGATCAGCGCCCCGGCATTGTGCCCCTCACGCAGGAGGGCGGTCACCGGATCTCCCGGCAGCACCTCGGCCGTGACGTCGACGTCCGGATGGTGGCGGCGGGCGCGCTCAGCGGCAGTTTCGACGATGCTGTCGGCGAGCGCCTGCTCCGAACGGCGACCGAGGCTGAGCGCCGGGGCGGCGTCCCCGCGGTACTCCTCCTCGGACGCGTACACCACTCGCAGCGGCAGTCCATGAAGGGCCGCCTCGTCGACGGCCCAGTCGACCGCCCGCAGGCTGGTCCGCGATCCGTCCACACCCGAGACCAGGGGCAGTCTCATCGTCGCCACCGCCTTCCGCTGGACCGATAGGAAGCACCTGTCCTCACACTTGCACTGGAGCGGGCCGTGCGTGAGGGCCGGTTCGGCCCGGATGCGGATCGTTCGGCCCACTTCGTGGTCCGGCCGGGGCGCACGCACGACGTGCTCTTCGGCCGTGGCAGGGAGAGGCTCGGCGGTACTGGGTAACCCGCGCCGGCGTCTGGCTGGCCCATGATGCGCGGTAGGCCGATAGTGAAGGGGCAGGGTAGTGCGGCGTGACCGCGCGGGGGCCGGGAGGCGCTGCCGGTGGGGGACGCGACGGAGAGGAAGGTGCCGTCGATGTCCAATGCCACGAGTACCGACCTCTACGAGGTCACGATGGCTCAGTCGTATCTGCGCGAGGGCATGACCGGTTCGGCCACGTTCAGTCTGTTCGTACGCGATCTGCCGCCGGACCGGGGCTTTCTTGTCTGTGCCGGGCTGGACCCAGTGCTCGACTTCCTCTCCTCCTATCGTGTGGACGCAGATGACGTGGATGTCTTCGCCACGGTCATGGGACGACGGCCCGAGGATCTGGCCCCACTGCTCGGCCTGGAATTCAGGGGCGAGGTGCGGGCCATGCCCGAAGGACGCATCGCGCTGGCCGGAGAACCCCTGCTGGAAGTCACCGCGCCCCTCCCCCAGGCCCAGCTCGTCGAAACCTACGTACTCAACCAGCTCAGCCACCAGACCACCGTCGCCTCCAAATGTGCCCGGTGTGTGCTGGCCGCCGACGGACACCCCGTCGTGGACTTCTCCCTGCGCCGCACGCATGGCATCGAAGCCGGAAACCAGGCCGCCCGACTGGGTGCCATGGTCGGCTTCGCCGGAACCAGCAATGTGAGGGCGGCTCACTCCGAAGGCCTGACAGCAGTCGGCACGATGGCCCACTCCTACATCGAGGCGTTCGGCGCCGAGGAGGACGCGTTCCGGGCCTTCGCCCGGTCTCATCCGGGCCCGGTGACGCTCCTCGTGGACACCTACGACACCGGGACAGGCGTGGCCACGGCAGCGCGCGTACTGCGCGATCTGGGACTCGGCCCGGGGTGCGCCATCCGGCTGGACAGCGGTGACCTCGGAGCTCTGGCTGTGCAGGCGCGGGCCATCCTCGATGCCGCCGGCCTCCAAGAGACACGGATTGTGGCGAGCGGTGGTCTCGACGAGTTCGCCGTGGACGGTCTGGTCCGCTCCAAAGTGCCCATCGACACGTATGCGGTCGGCACCAGGATCGGCGTCTGTGCGGATGCTCCCTACCTGGATTCCGCGTACAAACTGGTCGAGTACGACGGTCGGCCAGTAATGAAACTGTCATCGGCCAAGGTGACTGCGCCGGGGCGCAAGCAGGTGTTCCGAAGGCCGGAGCACGCGGATCTCATAGCTCTCATCGACGAGCCGCCACCGCCCGATGGCACTCCGCTGCTGGAATCGGTCATGCGGGAAGGGCACCGAGTTTCGGAACGCACGAAGCTGGACAGAGCCCGGCAGCGGTTCGTCACCGACCTCGCGGCGCTGCCGGCCGGGGCCCGCACCATACGGGCGCCCACCGCGCCAAGGGCGGAGCCCTCGGAATGCCTCAGCTCACTCACCGCAGATGTCCGCCGCCACATCGAGCAGAATCTGCTGGGCGACACTCACGGAGCTCTCTGATCCGCTCTCGCAATCGGGCGCAAGGAGTGTCCTCGGCCGCCGGAACCGCCCAGTGCTGTGAGATCGCGAAGTTCTCCGGCCCAGGGCTGGGCGGAACCGCGACAAGGGCCGGTCGCCCGCCGATCACGGCAGCCGGGTATCCGTCGAGCAGACTGGTGGCCGGCTGCAGCTGCGGATGGCGCGCCCGGACCCGGTCGGCCCCTTGCTGGAGAGCGTTCGCCCCGGCTTGAAGTAAGGACGTTCTGCGCGGGCTGTCGTCGCGGGGATGCGTGTCGTGCAGTGGAGGTACGGCCACGACGAGCCGGAGTTCAGCCCGCGTCGCTGTGCTTCGTCCGCCGCCCAGGCCAACGACAGGTGCCAGTTCCTCGACGGGTCGATACCGATGACGAGTTCACGGCGTTCGCCGGCGCCCATCACGACTCGTTCCCGTGCCCGGAAACCTGCCGCGGAATGAGCTGCACAGGACAGTGCGCGTGGTGCAGAAGGCTGTGCGTCACCCGCCCGAGAGTGGGGCCGATGAACCCGGGTGACCGTCGCCCGCCCATCACCAGCAGATCCGCGTGGCGCGATGCCTCCACCAGGACCCCGGCCACGGTCAGACTCTTCTCAGCATCCGTCCGCACGGTCAGGGCCGGGAATTCGTCGCGGATCAGATCCGCCACGGCGGTCAGGTGATGGACGTGTTCACCGGCGATCGCCTCGATGTCGTCGAGCATGGTCACGGCGAGTCCGGCGGACTCGAAAACGTTCCACACGTACAGCAGCCTCAGCGAGGCCTTACGGATCTCCGCTTCGCGTGCCGCGTACCGGGCGCATTCGACGTCGTGCTCGTCGCGGACCGCGGCGAGCACCACTCCGGTTTCGGCTCCGTCGTCAAGGCCCCTGACCACAATGACGGGCGTCGTGGCACCTGCGGCGACCTTCAGACCGACGGATCCGAGCATGAGGTGCTTGAACCCGCCGAGGCCACGGTTGCCCACCACGACAGTGCCGCGGAGGCCCGCGGACCGGTGCAGGCTGGGGACGGGTGCGCCGCGGCTGAACTCCGTGGTGACGTGCAGCCCGGGGTACTTTTCCGCGATGGCAGCGGCGGTTTCCCGCAGCAGTTCGTGGCCCGCGCTGCGAACACGCTCGATGCTCTCCGCCGAGAGGTAAAGCACCCGGCCGTCCGTGTCGGCCGCGTAGACGATGCGCAGCGGGCTGTGACGGAGCGCGGCCTCGGCCGCCGCCCACAGCGCTGCCCGGCGGCCCGGCCCGGAGCCGTCGACGCCGACGATGACGGAGCCCAGTTCCGGGCTGCCAACAGTGCCTTTCATCGTTCCTCCTCACCGAGGGCTGCTGAAGGGTCAGCTATCACGCTGGCACTGCGGGCCCCTGGGGGAAGAGGGCCGTTCAGGACCACCCCGGGGGCCCAATGGACCTGTCGGGGGAATCCTGCCGTGCCCGGATGCCCGGACTCCCGAGCCTGGTCCGACCGGTCCCGGCCAAGACCCGTTCGGCCCTCCTCATCCGAGTACGGCCCGGCGGATCGTGGTTCCTGAACAGCTTGCGGGCGCTGCGTCCGTGCGGGTCTTGGCGAGACGGCAGGGGGTGCCTCCATGAAGCGCATCAAAGTGGGCGACCTGATGACCGACGAGGTCGTCTCGGTCGTGCCGGTCACCTCCTTCAAGGAGGTCGCGAAGCTGCTCGCACAGCACAACATCAGCGGACTGCCCGTGCTGGACGACGAGGACCGGGTTGTCGGCGTCGTCTCCGAGAGCGACCTGCTGAGCCGACAAGCGGCGGGGCACCCGGTGACGGGCGACGCTCCTGACGCCACCAGGACCGTGGCCTCGTCGAAAGGCGAATTCACCGCTGCCGAGATCATGTCGACGCCGGCCGTGACCGTCCACGCGCAGGAGACCGCACCGGACGCCGCCCGGCTGATGACACGCCGTGGCGTGGAGAGGCTCCCGGTGGTGGACGACGAGGACCGGCTCGTCGGCATCGTCACGCGCCGGGATCTTCTGCGTCTCTTCCTGCGACCGGACGCGGAGATACGACGACGCCTCGTCGAGGACGTACTCGAAGACACCATGGAGATCGGCCCCGACACAGTCACCGTTCATGTGGTGGACGGCGTCATCACCCTGGAAGGCCGGCTGGAGAACCGGGGCCGGATCGCGATCCTGACACGCCTTGCCGAGCAGCTCGACGGGGTGGTCACGGTCATGAGCCATGTGACCGCGCACGACATGGATGGCCCCGGGCCCGCTTCCCCACAGCGTGCCGCCCACGGACCGTCCGCAGAGCCGTGAGGCCGCTGCTGCGATCGCCGTCATGGCGACGCGCCGCAGTACCCCGTTGAGGATTCCGGAGCGAGGACAAGGACCCGGCCGTGGACCGTCCCCCGGCGTTCCTTTGGATTCGCGCCTGGTGGGACCTGAGACCTCGGCGGGCGGCCGACGGTCCCGGATCGGTAGGCGGACACCCCCTCAGGCTGACCTGGCGACGGCCCGTCGCACATGGGCCGGTCGGTCCATGCCGGGGCCGGGCGGGCCCATCACTCTCCCGGTGCCGGGAGTGTGATGGTGGGTGAAGACGGCTGCCACCTATCGAAGGAGGGGCCGGTCATGTCCGATACCGACTCCGGTCCGGCCGCGCCCGTGTCGAGACCCGCGCTGCTGCGTTTTGGTCGTGTCCGCGACGCCGCCCTCATTCCTGTCACTGCCCGGCTCGCTCAGTCCGTGGAAGGCGTGGTCGGCGTGGACTGCCGACTCGAAGCAGTTGCATCCCGCTGAGTCCGGCAAGGGACGTGCCCCCGGAGAGAAGCCCATCCGGTCCGGCTGAAGGGACGAACGGCCCATACATGCAGACAACGGTCCGCTCCATGCTGAAGACAACGACCATTCCCGCATCACGGGAGACCCTCGATGCCCACTCAAACGCTCGACGACACCACGTTGGCCGACCTCGTCGCCGATGCCACCGCCGCCCCGTCCATGCACAACGCCCAGCCCTGGCGGTTCCGCTACGGACGCCGCAGCCGCACCCTCGCTCTCCTGGCGGACTTCGAACGCGCGATGCCGGAGGCCGACCCCTCCGGCCGCGCACTGCACGTGGGCTGTGGTGCGGCCCTGCTGAATCTGCGGGTGTCCGCCGCCCACCACGGCCTGGACGCGGTCACCACTCTGCTGCCCGCCCCGTCGGACCCAACCCTGCTGGCCGTCGTGCACCTGGGCATTCGCCCCGGCACCCACGGTGGGCCTGCGGACGAAGCGCTCGCCGCTCTCCACCCCGCGATCCGTGACCGACACACCAGCCGCTACCCGTTCGACGAACAGACGATCCCGGAGGACGTCCGCGCACACCTCGCCGACGCGGCCCGTGCTGAGGGTGCGGACTTCGCGTTCCTGACCCCGATGCATCTGGAGACCGTGCTCGAACTCATCCGGGACGCCGAGGGATACGACCGCAGGGATCCGGCACGCGAAGCCGAGCAGCGGCGATGGATCCGTGACACGAAGACCGAGGCGCCCGTGGACGGAATCCCGGACTACGCCCTGGGCCCCCGCGACGCGTCCGAGAGGGCGACCGTCCGCGATTTCGCGGGCAGCGCCGTCTTCGCGGGCCGGGTCCGCGTCCTGTTCGAGAACCGGCCTCAGCTCGCTCTGCTGAGCACCCCGGGCGACCACCCGGAGGACTGGCTGCGCGCCGGCCAGGCCCTGGAACGCGTCCTGCTCACCGCCACACTCCACGCGGTGTCCAGTTCGTTCGCGACGCAACCCCTCGAGTGGCCGGACCTGCGATGGATTTTGCGCGACCCGGTCTTCGGCACGGGACACGCGCAGATGATCGTCCGCCTGGGATACGGGCCCGCAGGACCGCGTACGCCACGTCGCCCCCTGGAACAGGTACTGACGATCGAACCGTAGAAAAGATCGAAACCCAGCAGGAGCCCGAGCAGGAAAGGCGGTTGGAGCTATGCAGGTCCCGATGGTCGTATCGCGCCACGGCGAACTGATCGTGTACGGGCCTGGCGCTGCCCCGCCCGTGAGGCTGCGGGACCATCCGCTCCTGTCGGGCTCACCAGCTTCAGCACACCGCCGGCGGGCCGAGGAACACCTCGAAGACGTACTGGCGGCACTCGACCGGGCCAGCTCCGAGGCCGCTGTCCACCGTTCGGTAGAACAGGGACCCGTACACCAGATACTGATCGAGGCAGCCACCGGCGCGGAACTCCTGGTCGTCGGCACACGAGGTGCCGGCGGACACCATGGGCTGCGCCTGGGTCCGGTGAACCACGCAGTGCTGCACTACGCGCCCTGTCCCGTGGCCGTGGTCCCGGACACCCGCTGAGGAGCGGTATCGCCGCGATCCCGCGGTGTGCTTCCCGTTCAAGAAGTGAGGACACCCAGGGGTGGGGAACGAAGGCCACCGGGCAGTGCGAATAGTGCAGCACAACAAGCCTCAGCCAACTTGAAGTCGCAGGCCAAAGGGCTGGTGTGACGGTCTTCCAGGGTGCTCACGCTGGTCGTGGGCGGCGTCTGCACACCGGAGGGGCCTCGCTGAGGGGATGGTCCGATCGGCCTCAACACCGCGATGGCCGGCCACCTGGGGAGGGCCGCCGTCCGCCCAGGCGGTGCGGCGGCTACGTGAAGCACTCCAGGATCAGCGGCAGTTCCGTCAGCCATTCCCGGAGGCGGGACCGCTTGCGTGCGGCGAGCAAGCACGGGTACGTGGCGCCGTTGTGGAGACGGACGAAGACCCTGAGGTGCTTGGGGCCCACGGCCGCGTACTCGACCGTGCTGATCTCGGCCCAGGTGAACTGCAGCTCACCGGCCTCCGAGGCGAGACTGACCCCCATGGCGTCGATCAGGAGGGCGCTCTCCGCGGCAACCGCCATGAAGGCGAGGTCCGTGTCGGGCGACGCGTTGCCCACAGGGGCGTACTCGGCCGGGGCCTCGTGCAACGGAACGACGTTGGAGGGTGCGTAGGAGGGCGGCGGAGGTACCACCACCGTCGGGGAGGGCGTCGCAATGCCCGGTGCACACATGAACAGGTCCAACAGGCCATCGGGCGTGGGCCGTACGTAGGGGTTCTTGGCCAGGCACGACGCCAGGATCGGACGCAGGCCGTCCGGCACCGCGGCCAGATCCGGCGTCTCATGCACCGACCGGTACATGAGACCCATCGGCGTGCCCGCCCCGAACGCGCTGCCGCCCGCCGCCGCGACAAGCACGGCGCCGAGCGCGAACACGTCGGCGGCGCCGCTGACTTCCTGCCCCAGCGCCTGCTCGGGCGCCAGGAAGCCCGGCGTCCCGAAGGCCGTACCGGTGGCCGTCAGGCGCGTGGACTCCAGCGCCCGCGCGATACCGAAGTCCAGGACCCGCGGGCCGTCCGAAGCCATGATGATGTTCCCGGGCTTCAGGTCACGGTGCACCAGGCCGCAGCCGTGGATCGCCGCCAGCGCCTCGGCGAGCGCCGCGCCCAGCTGCCGTAGCCGCGCCTCGTCCATCGGCCCCTCGGACTCGATCAGCGCAGCAAGCGTGGGCCCGGGAATATACGCCGTGGCCAGCCAGGGTGCCGCCGCTGCCGGGTCCGCGTCCACCACCGGGGCCGTGTGGAAGCCGCCCACGCTGCGCGCGGCCTCGACCTCGGCACGGAACCGCTCCCGGAAGTGCGGGTCGGTCGCAAGCTCCGAGCGCGCCACCTTCACGGCCACCGCGCGCCCGCCGCGCGAACGCGCCAGATAGACGATGCCCATCCCGCCGGCGCCCAACTCCCGCTCAACGACGTACCCGCCGATGCGCTCCGGCAGGCCCGCACCGTCCGCCCCGTACCCCATACGCTGTGTGCCTCCCCTGTGCTCCGGCGCCTCAGTATGACTCAGACACCTGCTTCGCACGGGACAGGGCGTGGGGTGGTCGTTTACGCCGGCGAGCCGATCTGCGCCACGACCAGCGCCTGGCCGACATGGCCGACGGCAACAACGTCTCCGAGTCCACCGTCCGTCGTTGACGCGACGAACTGATCGGACTATTCGCCGCACAAGCCCAGCGCCTGGACCGCGCCCTGTACAAAGTTGCCAAGCAAGGCGGGGAGGTGGTCCTGGTCGACGGCACCCTCATCCCCACCCAGCGCCGCACCGGAAGGGCCGACCGGCCGAACTGCTCCGGCAAACACCGCCATCACGGCCTGCACTTCCTCGCCCTGACCGACGAGAGAGGCCGCCTGATCCGGCTATCTGCCGCACGGCCCGGCCGCACCCACGACAACACCGCGGCCCGCCACGACCACATCCTGGACCACCTGCGCGCCGCCGGCCTCGGCGCCCTCGCCGACCTCGGCTTCCGCGGCCTGGACAACGCCGTCCGCGACCCCGTGAACATCACCGGCTACACCGCCACCCGCACCCACAAGCGCGCCACCGGCCAAAAGCAGGCCAACCAGGTCCTCGCCGCCGGACACGCACTGGTCGAACACGGCTTCGCCCACCTCAAGAACTGGCGGACCCTCACCAAACTCCGCACCGACCCGCCCGCGCCACCCACCTCCTGCGCGCCGCGCCCTGCTCGTCCTGACGAACCTCGAAGTCAACCGCTGACGGATGGGAGGCCGCGCCATCTGGACGCTGAAAGTCACTCAGCGAAGGTGAGCGAACGAAGATCAGCATCCAGCATGCGGATCAACTCACCAACCCGTCCGCCGCCACTCGGCGCTACCGGGAGGCGTTTTAGCACGTCAACGACGACCGGTGTCGCACGGTGCACCGTCTGCTCAAGGTGTTCGGCACCAACGTTCCGATCGTCGCCGGCGATGAGTTCGGCCGCTCTGGCCGCGTAAGCGCCAGCTCCGAGAATGTGCTTGACCTGGGTGGCCTTGGCCAGCGGGTGCAGGTAGGCGGAGGCTGCCGCAGACATCGCTGCCCATGCTGCCTCGCGTGCAGCCGCAGTGTCCGCGCTCTTGGCCGCCTTGAGGGCCGCCGACGCTGTGTCGCGCAGAGATTTCCCGCGTTCGCCGCCCCGAGCGAACTCCCACGCGGCACTGATAGCGTCTCGAGGCCGCGAGTCGTCCGGCTGATCGGCCTCGAATATTTCGAGCACCGCCTCCGCACACGCCGCGGCAAACGCGGCGACCTCACGAAGATCCCGCTTGCTCAGAACGATCTCGCTCGCGTCCCCTGTCATGGTTCCATCCTTCACGATTGCGCTGGGTGGTGGGGGCGGCTCCGGGCCGCCCATGCCGACCGGCTCCCAAGCAGACCGAATCGCCGAACTGCTGAACCGGCTCGGGATCCAGCATGCATGGATCGTAGAAGGCAGCCCGGCCACAGCGAGCAGAAACCGGCCCGCCGACCGCTGACGGACGATCTACTCCGCAAACCGCCGCCCACGACCAGCGTCTCGAGAACCGGTCACACCAGCCCTTTGACCAGCGACTTCAAGTTGGCGGAGGCTCAGCATGAGTCACGCGGCCGAGCGCGGAGAGCCGATGGGGTGGGAACGCCGATGGGCCGGCTTGCTACCGGTTTTCCGTCCCAGTGCTGAATGCGATCCGAGGCGCGGATCGGTAGCCTGCGCGTGTCGGGTGCACCAGGTCCTTGGCCTTCTCCGGAGGGCGCTTCTTCAGTCACGTGTAAGCAGAAGCACGTACCGCCACCCTGCACAACCCGCACGGCTCGCGGCATGGGCTGAGCGGGGCGTGAGACCGGGCCGGTCGGCCCAAGCGCCGTGTGTCCCCGACGGCACATGATGGAGTGGACGAAGAGCACGCGGAACATTGGCGGGCCTGACGGCCGGATCGGATCCCTGAAGGATGTGTGCAGCATGGTGCACGGAGAAAGCCACTCATCGGACTGCAGGCCGGACGGAGCCCCGTCGGGAGACCTGGGCCGGCGGGTGTCGATGCGTCGCGAGCAGCTCGGACTCAGCCGAGAGGCAGTGGCCGAGCGGGCCGGTTCGGCACCCGGCTACATCCAGTACGTCGAGGAGCGGCAGGCCACACCCGGCATAGGTTTTCTGCTGCGGCTGGCCCAAGCGCTGGAGACCACTGTGGCCGAGCTGACCGGTAGCACGACGGAGCTGCCCCCGGGTATCGGCCGCGCCGGCTATCACACCGAGTTGCTCGAACTCGGCCCCCAGGAGTGCCGCCGGCTGTTGTCCACGCACGGCGTGGGCCGGATCGGTGTGACGACGGACGACGGGCCGGCCATCTTGCCGGTCAACTACGTCGTGGACGGTGACCGGGTCGCGTATCGCAGCGCTCACAACACGCTGCCCGCCATCGCCGCGGACCACCAGGTCGCCTTCGAAGTGGATCACATTGATGAAGCTCTGAGCCAAGGGTGGAGCGTCCTCCTCCTCGGTACGGCAGCAGCCGTCACTGATCCCGAAGCCGCCCGCAGGCTGGATGAACTCGCCTACACCACGCCGTGGGCCGGCGGCCGACGAAATGAGTGGCTGACCATCACCCCCGCGCGCATCACCGGGCGCCGCATTCACGTGCTCGAGAGCCACGCTCCTCGGACCGGCGACGGTTCCCGAGATCTCTGACGGTCCGGGGCGTGGGACCGTCCGACTCTGGTGCGGGTCTCCTGCACGGCCCCACGATGAGTGAGCGGCACACATCACAGCGAGTAGGACACCATTGAGGTGGCTGTACGGCCCGTGATGGATCAGGAAATCCGCAACGGCACCCGCCAGTGCAGCCGGGTGCCGCCCTGTCCCGACGCCTCCACACTCATCGCGCCGCCGAGTTTTTCGGCGCGCCGTGCGAGGTTGTCGAGCCCGCTTCGGGAACCGACGTGCTCGGGCATGCCCACACCGTTGTCGGACACGACGAGGGTCAGTGCCCCCGTACCCACCACCAGCGAGACGTCCACCCCCGTCGCCCGTGCATGGCGGGCGACGTTGCTCAGCGCCTCGCCGAGGACCGCGATCACCTGCTCGGCGATCTCGGCCGGGACATCCGTATCGATCAGCCCTTCCATCCGCAGGGAGGGCTGGAAGCCCAGGGTCCGTGCGGCCTGCTCGACCGTGGTCGTCGTCCGAGCGCGCAGCCCCTGGCCGGTCCGGCCCGAGTCACGGGCGCGGAGGCCGAAGATGGTCGACCGGATGATCTTGATGGTCTCGTCCAGATCGTCCACTGCGCGCAGCAACCGCTCGCTCGCCTGTGGCTGTTCCACGAGCCGCACCACGCTCTGCAGCGTCATCCCGGTGGCGAACAGCCGTTGAATGGCCAGGTCGTGCAGATCCCGGGCAATGCGGTCGCGTTCTTCCAACAGGGCAATCTGCTCGGCGGACTCGCGCCGCTCGGTGAGCTCCATCGCCAGGGCAGCCTGACCGGCGAATGTCAGGAGGGGCGCGATCTCCGATTCGGTGAAGGCGGGACGGCCCCGTGCGCGAGCCAGTGCCAGCACCCCGCGGGTCCGCTCTCCCGTCACCATCGGGACCGCGACAGCCGGGCCGAGCCCCGTCCACCTCGGGGGGCCGGCGGTGATCCTCGGATCGTCTGCGACATCGAGGCTGGTGATCGGCTCGCCGGCGTCGAGAGCCGCTCCGACGAACGATCCCTCGCGCGGCAGGACCAGACCACAATGCATCTCGGCGTCCCTGCCCGAAGCCAGTGCCACGCGGAGGGCCTGCCCCCCGGCGGGAAGCGCCAGCACGCCGAGATCCGCGCCGAGAATACGCGAGGAGTGATCGACGATCATGCGCAGGACATGTGGGTCGTCCACCCCGCTCAGCAGGCCGGCGACGATCTCGCTGTTGGCTTCCTGCCAGCGTTGACGGTCGCGCGTCTGCGTATACAGGCGGGCGTTCTCGATGGCCACTCCCGCTGCCACCGCGAGGGTCGAGAGGACGGTCTCGTCCTCGGCGTCGAATTCGCGGCCGCCCCGTTTTTCGGTGAGATACAGATTGCCGAACACCTCGTCGCGGACCCGGATGGGGACTCCCAGGAACGAGTGCATCGGGGGATGGTTCGGCGGAAACCCGTAGGACGACGGATGCTCGGACAGTTCCGCAAGCCGCAACGGCTGGGGGTGGCGGATCAGCTCGCCCAGGATGCCATGCCCCTCGGGCAGGGGCCCGACGGCCTCGCGCTGCTCCTCTGTTGTACCCACCGGCAGGAACTGCGTGAGCCGGGTCCCGTCGCCGACCACGCCCAACGCCCCGTACTCGGCATCGACCACGACGACCGCGGCCTCGACGATCCGGCGCAGCACCTGGGGCAGGTCGAGCCCTCTGCCCACCGACATGACGGCCTCCAGCAGAAGAGCCGCCTCGGCAGGTCCACGCTTCACGACATCGAGGCGCCCAAGGAGGTCCTCCGGCAACGTACTGAGCCGATGGCGCTCCTCGCTGCAGCGGTCGGTTCCGTTGTCGCTCACGGTGCCTCCGTCGTGACTCCCGCGGATCCCGGGCTGGCCACACCTCCACGGTAATGGGCGCACACCGAGCGGCACGTCGTGGACTGCAATCGGCTCAGCCCATACAGTCGGGCATTTCCTTCAGACCGGTGACCACAGTCCGTGGGCAGCCGGGATCGGTCATGCCGTCACGGTCCGCCAGGCAGCCTTCGACGAGCTCTCTCGGTGGCAAGGCGGATCTCCAGGTCAGCCATGGGAGGCCGTGCACGCGGAATTGTGTGCGACGGCGACCCCGCCCGGCTGATCACACTGTGGGAGGGCGCCTGCCTCGCCATCGTGGCGGACGCCGCACACGCACATCCCGGGCATCCCGGTCGGCTGCATCGCCTGGAGCTGGACGGTGGGCAGCTGCCGCGGGCAAGCAGTGCGACAAGCTCCCGCGAGCTGGACGGCTGCCCGGACAGCTGGTCGTCCACGCCGTGGAAGGAGCAGACAGCAGCCCGGGCAAAGACCTGTCGGCACCTGTCGCAGCCGTCGTGGCACCGCTCACCGATCGGCTCGCGGAAGAAATCGAGCACCAGGGGGGTTCTGTCCGCACCCGATAGACCGGAAACAGCTGGGTTCGACGCCCGGGGGGACAGCGTGGTGGTGGCCGGCCCTGCCGGAGGACAGCCGAACCAAGTCCACACCCTTTACGACGCATACGGCGAAGGTGTTCCCGCGACGGCCCATGCCACGCCACGCGGATCCGGACGTCAGCGGCGTGACTCGGCCTGCCTGATGGCAAAGGTTCCGCCTTCATCCGACGGTGTAGGGCCGCATCATTTCGTTGTCTTCGTGTTCGAGCATGTGGCAGTGCCAGACGTACCGGCCCGCCCGGTCGAATGTCGCCTTCAGCCTCGTCACGGCACCTGGGTAGGCGACTGCTGTGTCCTTGAACCCGCTCTCCCACGGCTCGGCAGGCCGGGCGGCACGGCCTGCCTGTTGCCGGTCGAGGATTTGGAACTGGACCTCGTGGACATGGATCGGGTGGGCGTCCTTCGTTAGATTGTGAATCTCCCAGATCTCGGTCGCGCCCAGGGCCGGATTCTCTGTGACAGGGTCGTCCCAGTGCATCGGCACAGCGGCTCCGCTTCGGTCCAGGGTGCCGAGCAGCAATTGCCGGGGTCCGACGTGCGGCAGCGACGCGGACTTCTGCTCGCTGAGGGAAAGCCGTCGGACGCGGCTCGCCTTCCCCAACGGCTCGAACGACGGAAGCGACAGCTGGGAGGGTGGCACGGTCGTGTCCGGAGTGGTGAGTGCTCCGACCGTGAGCTTCATGACCTGCCCGGTGGTGGCCGGGTCCGCCGGGGAGAAGTCCGAACCCGCCCTACCACCCTGGAACGCTTTGTCGGGGCCCTCATTGATGAGATACAACTCGGTCCCGGCCGGTAGGGATGCGAAGTCGACGATCACGTCGGCGCGCTCGGCGGGAGCGATGAGCACCTGGTCGCGCCGTACCGGCGTGGGGAGGAAACCCCCCTCGCTGCCGATCTGCCAGAAGGGGAGGGCGGGGGCCGCGGGGCGGTGGGCGAGTGGGCGGGTGACGATCTTCAGGATCAGGTACCGCGAATTGCATCCGTTGAGAAGCCGGAAACGGTAGCGGCGCGGTTCGACTTGAAGGACCGGCCAGGTTCTCCCGTTGGTCACCATCGTGTTGCCGACGAACTCGGGGTTCCAGATCGGAGGGATGTCGCTGCCCGGGATGTAGGGGCCCCTGAATCCGTCGAAGGCAACGCGTCCGGCCGGGTAGAAGAGGCTGCCGTCGACGTGGAACGAGCGGTCCTGGATGGCGAGAGGGATCTCGTAGTGCTTCCGGCCGGGCGGATCGCCGGCCCGGGGTGCGGGGCCCGGCAATACTCCATCGGGAAGGTCCGCAGGTCCGCCTCGCAGAAGGTAGAACCCCGCCAGTCCGGCGTAGACATTCAGCCGCGTGACACCCAGGGCGTGATCATGGAACCAGAAGGTCGAGGCTCTCTCCGCGTTGGCATACTGGAACACGGCGTCCCCCCGGCCCCAGGCATCGCCGAACCGGTCTTCGAACTTGTCCTTGAACTCCTCATAGAACGAACCGACTTCAGCGTATCCCGCAGGAAGGTCGACCGCGTCGGGAAGGTACCAGGCTTCGGTGTAGCCGTCGCTCTCCTCCGAGTTCCGCCCGCCATGCAGGTGTGTCACGATCGGCACCGGGCCCGAGTACGGTCCGGGTGTCGAGCGGAATCCCGGACGTGAGTCCCGGGCCGACGCTCCCCCCGGAGGGTTCGCCCAGTGCAGTGTGGGGTCGACCGGCAGCAGGTGCGGCCGGTAATGGCCTGTGCGATCACGCAGCTGGTTCTTCCACCTCACCCGCACGGGCGTTCCGAAGTGGGCCTCGACGGTGAACGCGGGGTAGTGGAAGCTGCGCGGATGCAGAGTTGAGCCGTACCCCCACACGGTCGTCGCCGGCAGGCCGGAGGGCAACACCTGCTGCTGGAACTGCCGCACGCCGATCACGTAGTGGTCGATGCGATCAGCGACGCCGCCCCCGGCCTGCGGCATGACAGGCGGGACGACGAGCGGCGTGACGTACTTTTCCACCTTTCCCGGATCCAGAAGGCCCCCGCCGGCCGGCGCCCAGAGCCGCGGAGCCACGTAACCGGCCGGAAGGAGCGCGAGCATTCCGCCAGCCGCTGCCTGCACTGCACGCCGCCTCGTGACCACCCACGCCCTCCAGCACTCGTCGGGCTGACTCCAGCCCTGCTGTCTGCTCCCGCTCTGCTCGGCGGTGCTCCGAGACCGCCACCAATTGCCGGGCATCATCAGGTTGCCGCAGACGGTAAATCAGTGCGTTGCTGGATTACTCCGGACGAGGAATCTCCCGACCACCGCCGACGGCAGCCAAGTCGCCGCCGACGGATCTGGACGTGCTGGGCACGCAGCGACAGACAGTGGCCGGCTCTTCCAGCGGCCGGTTGGGCGCCATCCCTACTGCGGGACGGGCCGTGCCTCGCCGGCGAGGCGTGGGTTGGAGCAACATGACATGCAGCGGGCACCTGAAGCCATGGGCATCGCCTTCACAACGCCGTGAACAAAGAATCCGGGCATGCCCGGTCCCCTGATTCGGGCGCGCTGAGGTCCCCTGCCCTATCCGGCAACGACGCCGGTACCGGCCGTTGCGCTGAGGCTCCCCGCCACACAGGCCCAGAAGCTATGTGCCAACTAGAAACCCTCGTCACAGACGCTCAGCGACGTACCCGCGGCATCCCCAGGCCGATCCACGAGATGATTTCCCGTTGGATCTCATTGTTGCCGCCGCCGAAGGTGAAGATGACGGCGGACCGGTATCCGCGTTCGAGTTCGCCGTGAAGTACGGCGCCCGCCGATCCTTCCTTGAGCGGTCCCGCCGAGCCGACGACCTCCATCAGCCAGGCGTAGGCGTCGCGGCGTGCCTCGGAGCCATAGACCTTGACGGCGGAGGCGTCCTGCGGGGTGAGGGTTCCGTTCTGGACCGCAGACACCATCTGCCAGTTGAGGAGCTTCATGGCGTCGAGCCTGGTGTGGGTGCGGGCCAGGAGGGCGCGGACCCAGCCGAGGTCGATGACGCGGCGGCCGTCGGTGAGCCGGGTGTCCGCCGCCCAGCGCTGGACGTTGTGGAGGGCGCGGATGGCCATGGTGCCGTGGGCGGCGAGGGTGACACGTTCGTGGTTGAGCTGGTTGGTGATGAGCCGCCAGCCCTTGTTCTCGTCGCCGACGCGGCGGGAGACGGGTACGCGGATGTTCTCGTAGTAGCTGGCGGTGGTGTCGTGCGAGGCGAGGGTGTTGATGATGGTGCAGGAGTATCCCGGGTCGCTCGTCGGGACGAGGAGCATGGTGATGCCCTTGTGGGGCGGGGCGCCCGGGTCGGTGCGGACTGCGAGCCAGACCCAGTCTGCGGTGTCGCCGTTGGTCGTCCAGATCTTCTGCCCGTTGACGACATAGTCGTCGCCGTCGCGCACGGCCCGGGTCTTGAGCGCGGCGAGGTCGGTGCCCGCGTCGGGTTCGCTGTATCCGATCGCGAAGTCGATCTCACCGGCAAGGATCTTCGGCAGGAAGTAGGCCTTCTGTTCGTCGGTGCCGAACTGCATGATCGTCGGGCCGACGGTGTTGAGGGCCATCAGAGGCAGCGGCACGCCCGCCTGGGCGGCCTCGTCGAAGAAGATGAACTGTTCCACCGGGGACAGGCCGCGTCCGCCGTACTCCGTCGGCCATCCGACGCCGAGCCGGCCGTCGCTGCCGAGGCGCCGGATCGTCTCGCGGTAGAAGTTCTTCTGGGAGGAGGGGTCGGCATAGCGCGCGTAGGCGTTGTCGGGGACCAGTCCGGCGAAGTACGTACGCAGCTCGGCGCGCAACTGCTGCTGTTCAGGCGTGTATTCGAGGTGCACGGCCCCTCCAGGAGTCTCGCGGTCACGTCGCCCGTGTGCGGCGGCGCACACAGTAGAACGTGTTGCAAGAATCCGGAAGGGCCGGGACGTCTCCGATGGGCTTCAGCGCTTGACGGCGCGCAGAACGACGAACTTCGGGTCGCCCGCGACCGTGGTGCAGTTACCGAAGGTCCGGCGCAGCTGGGTGTGGTAGCCGAGGTGCCGGTTGCCGACGACCCACAGCTCGCCGCCCTGCCGCAGTGCGGCGCGCGCCCCGTGGAACATGTTGCGGGCCGTTGCGTCGGTGGTGGCCTGGTGGGAGTGGAACGGCGGGTTGTTGAGCACCAGATCCACACTGGCGGGCGGCAGCTCTGCCAGCCCGTCGCCGACCACGAAATCGGCCTTCGCGTCGGGGCCGGTGTTGGCCCGGAAGGTCTCCTCGGCGGAGGCGACCGCCTGGTACGACTCGTCGATGAAGGTGACCGTCGCTTCGGGGTTGGCGAGCGCGGCGGACAGCCCGACGACACC
This sequence comes from Streptomyces sp. NPDC002785, assembly GCF_040295565.1. Classification (NCBI taxonomy): domain Bacteria; kingdom Bacillati; phylum Actinomycetota; class Actinomycetes; order Kitasatosporales; family Streptomycetaceae; genus Streptomyces; species Streptomyces sp. NPDC002785. Next base: position 22,136 of record NZ_JBEOVN010000087.1, read on the forward strand.
GTTTCCGCAGCCGAGGTCGACGACCCGGTCGGGTCCGCTGCGCGCGGGGAGATGGCCGAGGAAGAAGCGGGTGCCGATGTCGAGGCGCTCGGCGCAGAAGATTCCCGCATGGTTGGTGACCGTCCGGCCGGAGACCGGTCCGACGCCCTCGGGCAGGTCGTAGCCGTACGGCCAGGGACTCGACGTGCGGGCCAGGGCCGGGTCCGGGGTGCAGAAGATGAGCCGCGCCTTCTTGACCGCGAGGGAGGTGCGGGTCGGACCGATGATCCGCTCGAAGAGTTTGAGGGTGGAGGTGTGGATCTCCTTGACCATGCCGGTGCCGATGACGACGGTGCCCGCGTGGACGGCCGGCGCGAGCCGGTGGAGCTGGTCCTCCAGGAGCGCGAGGCTCTTCGGGACACGTACCAGCAGGACGTCGATACGTTCCGGCGGTGTGTCCCTGGCCGACAGGAGGCGTACGGCATCCGCGTCCATGCCGTTGCGGTCCAGATTCGCCAGGGTCGCGCGCTGCGCCAGGTAGGAGTCGGTGATCTGTACGGGGCGGTGCCCGGCCAGCACCGTACTCAGGGCGCCCCAGCGGTCGCCCACCACGACCACGGCGCCCGACAGGTCGACCGGTTCCGGCTCGCCGGTCCCCTCCAGCCGCCGCAGCAGATACTCATCGGCAGCGTCCCAGGCGCGGAACGGGTCGCGCGGGTCCTCGGGGAAGCGGGCGAGGTCATACCCGGCCCCTGACGTAGTCAAACGGTTCATTGTGCACCCAGGCTAGCCGAGCCGCGGGGAGCGCCCACACGCTCCCCGCGTCGGCCGCCGGGCCCACGGCTACGGCAGCACCTTGTCGATCGCCGCCCGGCCTTCCTGGGCGAGTCTGCGCTCCGCCCACTGAAGATTCTTCGGAGTCAGGTCCCGCCCGGAGGCGAGCACCAAGTCCTCTGCCGACGGATTGTCGCTCCCGCCGGTATGCAAGAGGCTGTCGGGTGTCACTCCCCGAGCTGCGGATACGGATTCGGGCTCGTCGCTCATGCCGCCTCCTCGTCCTTTCGGTCATTCTCGCCCCGCGCCCGGCCCGCCGCATCCGATGCCTCCCCGAGCCGCTCCCGGCGTAAGGTCACTTGACCTGCACATGATAAGTACACAGCGTTCACGCCATGGTCACGGTGCGTGTGGAAGGCTCCCGCTGACCGCTTACCACACGACCGACGCGGCGCCGCCCCCACCTTGTGGCGGCTTCGTGGTGCCCGCATTTTCGGAGAGGACACCCACATGTCCCGTCGTCACCTTCATTACCGGCGCCCCCTGCTGGCGACCCTTGCCGCGTTCGCGGTACTCGCCGGCACCGCTGCCGCCGCACCGGCCGCCACACCCCAGGCTTCGCCGGTCGCCGCGACACCGCTCGGGGCTCTCGACGACACGTACTATCAGGACGCGCTCGGCAAGTCCGGAACCGCGCTCAAGAGCGCACTGCACACCATCATCAGTCGCCAGACCAAGATTTCCTACAGCCAGGTCTGGGACGCCCTCAAGAACACGGACCAGGACCCCGCCAACCCCTCGAACGTGATCCTCCTGTACTCCGGACGTTCCGAGCCCAAGAGCGACAACGGCGGCTCGGTCGGCCAGTGGAACCGCGAGCACGTCTGGGCCAAGTCCCACGGCGACTTCGGCACCGCCACCGGCCCCGGCACCGACATCCACCACCTGCGCCCGGAGGATGTCACCGTCAACTCCATCCGCGGCAACAAGGACTTCGACAACGGCGGCAGCGCAGTCAGCGGCGCACCGGGGAGCTACACCGACAGCGACTCCTTCGAACCGCGCGACGCGGTCAAGGGCGATGTGGCCCGCATGATCCTCTACATGGCGGTGCGCTACGAGGGCGGCGACGCCTTCGCCGACCTCGAACCCAACGACAGGGTGTCCAACGGCTCCGCACCGTACATCGGCCGCCTCTCGGTACTGAAGGCGTGGAGCCAGGAGGACCCGCCGGACAGCTTCGAGAAGCGGCGCAACGACGTCATATTCGACCAGTACCAGCACAACCGGAACCCGTTTGTCGATCACCCGGAATGGGTCGAATCCATCTGGTAGACGGACGGGCCCCAACGGGCTCCGTCCCGTGTCAGCCGGCCAGGCCGCTCGCGCACCATGTCATGGCCTCCTCGCGGGAGGCGAAGGGCCGAAGGGCCGCTTCGTCCTGCTCCCCCGCACAGGGAAGCGGGGCCAGGCGGCCCGCCGGGTCGGCCACGGCGGTGCGAACGCCGCCCTCCACGAGCCGGCCGAGTCCTCTGCGCAGCATCGCCCGGGCCACCGAGTCGATGTCGGTCACCTGCCGCAGGTCCAGCACGACGGACCCCGTCTCCTGCGGTCGCGACTCGTCCAGGGCGTACAGCACCCGCTCGGCCGCAGTGAAGTCGAGGGCGCCCTGGGCGGCGACGACCGCGACCCGTTCGTGCCGGGCGAGGGCCCGCGGCCCGGTCCGGGCGGACGGCAGATCGTCGGCGGTGGTGATCAGGGTGACGGTGGAACCGGCCAGCGCCGGATTGTGCATCAGATGCAGTCCGAGCCGCTCGGACAGGGCCCCGAGCGCGGCGCGCCCCCGTACGGAGGTGCCGGTCGGATCCAGCAGCGGGCTGTACGTCGCCAGACCGAACCTGGCAGGACCCGAGGCGATCAGTCCGCCTGACACACCGCTCTTCGCGGGCAGGCCCACCCTTAGCAGCCAGTCGCCCGAGGCGTCGTACATGCCGCAGGTCGCCATCACGGCGAGCACCTGGGCTGCGACCGGCTCAGGGACGACCGCGTCGCCGGTGAGCGGGTTGACGCCGCCGTGCGCGAGGGTCGCGGCCATCGCGGCGAGGTCCAGCGTGGTGACCCGTACCGCGCACTGCCTGAAGTACGTCTCCACCGCCGCCACCGGGTCGACGGGCAGCGGGCCGGCGCTGCGGATCAGGTAGGCGAGGGCGCGGTTCCGGTCGCCGGTGACGGCCTCGGAGGCGTACACCTGCTCGTCGACGTCCAGCTGCCGTCCGGCGAACCGGCTCAGGCAGTCGAGGATGCGGCCGAATCTGGGGGCGCCGGGGGTGTCCGGGATCAGTGCGGTGGTGACGATGGCGCCCGCGTTGACCATGGCGTTGTCGGGCCGCCCCGTCACCGGTTCCAGACTGATCGCGTTGAAAGCCTCGCCGCTGGGCTCGGCGTTCACCCAGCGGCCCACCTCGTCGAGCCCGAGGACGGCCAGGGCGAGGGCGTAGACGAACGGCTTCGACACGGACTGCATGGTGAACGTGGCGCCGGCGTCACCCGTGCTGTAGCTGTGGCCCTCCATACTGAACAGCGCGAGTCCGAACGCATCCGGGTCGGCCAGCGCCAGTTGCGGGATGTGGTCGGCGAGTTGGCCGTCCCCCAGCCCGGCGAACCGCGTGTGCAGTTCACGCAGGGCGTCGGTGACTGCTTCGGACGCGACACTCACCGGTCCGGCCGTCAGCTGCGCTCGGCCTGGGCGATGCGTGGGAACGTCTTGACGCCGGCCGCCTTGCGGCTGTTGGCGTGCTGGCTGACGGTCCGGCCGGGCTGGACGTCCGCGAAGCCGAGTACCACGGAATCGAGCACCTTCTCGGACGAGTCGACGAACTCCAGCTTGACGGCATAAAAAGCGGCCTTGTCCGTGTGGTTGGTGACGCGGACGAGGCTGCTGCGGAACTGCTCGGACTTCACGACCGGCAGCCCCGTCACCGAGACGTCCTTGACCGCGTTGCCCCGCCCCTGGACGCCTTCGAGCTGCTTGGCGGCCTGCTGCCGGTTGCGCTCGGCAGCGGCGGAGACCGAGGCCGCGAATTCCTGCTTGGTACGCGGACTGGCGCTCGCGGACGGCGTCATGGCCGGTTCCGGGGACACCGTACGGGTGCTCCTGGCCGTGCCGTGCGAGGAGGTGCCGGAGCCGCCGCAGGCGGCGGTACCGGCGATGATCACCGCGGCCAGCACGGCTGGGGTCAGGTTGTGGGCTGCGCGGCCGCCGAGGGCGTGCCGCATGGGGCTGGTCGGGTTCATGGGCGCTCCGTCTGCTCGGAAGGGCGTAAAGGAGATGGAGAGGTGTGGAGAAATGAGGAAATGGGGGTGAGGCAGAGACCGTGCGGGGAACCCGGACCGCCGGGCTCCCCCGGCCGGTCAGGCTTCGTCCTCGCCGAAGATCTCACGCAGCCGCGCCTCGCTCTGCGTGTCCAGGTTGCTGTGGAGCAGTTCGGCGCCGCCGTGGGGCAGCGCGTCGCTGATCCGGTCGGGCACCTCGTTCATGGTCAGCAGGAAGAGGGCCGAAGTCCCGGGTGTCACCTTCTCCTTGACCTCGGCGATGAAGTCGTCGTCGATGCCGATATCGGCCAGCTTGCCGCCCAGCGCCCCGGCCGCCGCGCCGATCGCGGCGCCCAGCAGCGGCATCAGGAAGATCAGCCCGAAGAGCATTCCCCAGAACGTGCCGCTCAGTGCTCCGGCGCCGACGAGGTTGATCAACTGCTTGGTCCTGGGCTTCGCCCGGTCGGCGGGCCAGCTGACCACGGCCGCGTCGAGGATCTTGATCAGCCCCTCCTTCTGAAGGGACTTGAGCGCGGTCTCCATACTCTCCGCCCCCTCGGCCGACTGGAACTTCCACACGGTGAGCGTGGACATCGCGCGTACCTCCTGAGACCGACAACGAAGAACTCGCTCATATTAGGATCAAAAGGTATGAATTGACTCGTCAAATTCACCCGCTTCACTCGGGAGCGGATGCCAGCCGAAGCACCTGGGAGAGAACGATGGATACGGATGCCCTGACCGCCGGCCTGTTGCAGGAACTGCGGGCGGCCAAGCCCTATCCGGCCCTGTCCCTGACCATGCCGACGCACCGCCGCGCTCCGGACAATGCCCAGGACGCCGTGCGGCTGCGCAACCTGGTGGCCGAGGCCGTCAGCCGGCTGGAAGCGGATCCCGCGGTCACCCGCGAGGCCCGGACCGCTCTCAAGGAGCAGCTGGACCGGGCGGTCACCGAGGTGGACCCCCGCCGGGCCCTGGACGCACTGGCCGTCCTCGTCACCGCCGACGAGCACCAGATCTGGCAGCTTCCCCGTACTGCACCCGGGCGGGTGGTGCTCAGCGACACCTACCTGACGCGCAACCTGGTCGCAGCGAAGGCCCAGGCCCAGCCGTTCTGGGCGCTCACCGTGTCGGCCGAGCGCGCCGCCCTGTGGAGCGGCACGGCGGACGTCGTGCACGAGGAGCAGACCGGCGGGTTCCCGCTGACGGCTCCGAGGGAGGCGCCCAACCCGCAGCGCGAGGAGCAGATCGGCGACACACCGAGCACCTTCAGTGATGAGGAGACGCGCAACTTCCTGCGCGCCGTCGACGAGAAGCTGCGCGCGGTACTGGCCGCGGACCCTCGCCCGTTGTATCTGGTCGGCCTCGCCCCCGCGCTCGCCCTGCTGGACGAGGTCGGCGAGGGTGCCAAGTCGGCCGTGGGCCGGGTCACCAAGGGGGTACCGACCGACATGACACCGGCCGACCTGCTCAAGGAGCTGCGGCCGGCGCTCGACAAGCGGCAGCAGCGGTTCGCGGCGGAGATCGACGGCAAGCTGGACGAAGCGCGCGGCCGTCGCGCCTTCGCCGGTGGTCTGGACGAGGTGTGGGCCGCGGTACGGGAGGGCCGGGCCGGACTGGTCGCGGTGGAGGAGCACTTCCAGCAGACGGTACGGGTGACGGACGAGCACCTCGAGCCGGTCAGCGGTGAGGCCGCGGACCTCACGGACGGTTCGGTCCGGGAGGACATCGTGGACGAGCTCGTCGAGGCGGCGCTGGACAGCGGCACCGACGTGGTCTTCCTCGCGGACAACTCGCTCGCGGAGCACGGACGGATCGCGGCGGCCCTGCGCTACTGAACAGGCCGACGCCACGCCGTACACCACATCGGCCCCCACGCCGCA
>NZ_JBEOVN010000088.1:0-27906 GCF_040295565.1 Streptomyces sp. NPDC002785
CGGGCGGCCACAGGCCGCCCGGGCAGTGGCGCTCGCCGGCCGACAGCCCGCCGGTCGCGGCGGTGGGCGAGCGTCGTTCGCTACTTCTTCGCGTCGCAGTCCACCGCGTCGGCGTCGTCGGAGAGCGCACTGCCCTCGGGCAGCAGATAGGTCACCCAGAGCACGACGGGCTCGGCCCCCAGGTTTCGTCCGATGTGGCGGTGATCGGCTCCGGACGGCTCGATGAAGGACGAGCCCGCGGGCGTCACCTCGACCGAGCAGTCGTCCAGAGTGCGCGTCAGTGTCCCGGACTTGACGACGGCGATCAGCTGCCCGCCATGGGTGTGCCAGCCGGTGGAGCCGCCCGGCTCGACGGTAATGGTCCGGAAGGTCACATCGGTGCGGCCGTTCGGGGTCTTCACCTTCAGCTTTCCCGCCGATGTGCCCTTCGCGACCACCGTGCCGCTCACACCGCTGCCGGGTGTGGCGACGGCCGCCGACGGTACGAAGCCGAGCGCGGCCACGCAGCCGCCTATGACCAGAGCCTTGGCGAGTCGCCCCTGCCGTAGCCGCCGCCCGCGGCTGCCCTGCTGTCTGCCGACCTTCACGTACGACTCCTCTGCCTCAGCGTCCCGGAAGCGTCCTGGACATCCCGAACCGGACATCCCAAATACCCCCACGCTACCCGCGAGTTGAGCTGTGGAATCCTCCCGGCCCAGCGGTCACTCGCCGCGAAGTTCGGCGGCGAGCGGCCCGTCACCCGACACCTCGATACGCCCGTCCTCGACGGCCTCGGCGAGCGTCAACTCGCCCTGTCCGAGCGCCAGGCAGACCTCGGCATCGAGTGCGATACGGGCATCGGCGTGGGCGGCAGGCCCATCCCCGTACACGGCCGCACCGGCCATCGCGCTCCCCCTGCCACCGGCACCGCCTCCCGCACCGGCCATCGCACCACCGACGTGCACATGGAACTCACCCTCGTCCAGATGGACTTCGACGACACCCTCATGTGTCAGCCCGTCCAGCGCGCGCAGCAGCGGGAGCGCGAACCAGTGTGCCCGTACCGCATCGGTGGGCCGACGCTCGGCGAGCGCGGGTGCACCCCACTCGGCGAGCGCGGCAAGTACGGGCAGCAGCCCGTGGCCGCGCTCGGTCAGTTCGTAGACCGAGGCCGCGGCGGGCGGCGGAAGCCGGCGGCGGGTGACCAGGCCGCTCTGTTCCATGTCCTTGAGCCGAGAGGCAAGGACGTCCGTACTGACGCCCGGCAGGTCGGCGTGGAGGTCGGTGTAGCGGCGGGGGCCCGCCAGCAGTTCACGGACGATCAGCAGGGTCCACCGGTCGCCCACGGAATCGAGGGAGCGTGCGGTGGCGCAGAACTGGTCGTAACTCCGGCGGCGAGCCGAGCGTGTTGCGGGCTGTTGCTGACGTGGCATGCGACGCAGTCTAGACATGTTGTTGGACTTTCCAAGCCCGAGCTTGGTAAAACCAAGTATCGCAATCAGGTCGGGGAGGCCACCGCATGGAATTCCGGCAGTCCAGCAAGCTCGACGAGGTCTGTTACGAGATCCGGGGCCCGGTCATCGAGCACGCCACCGCCCTGGAGGAGGCGGGTCACAGCGTGCTCCGCCTCAACACGGGCAATCCCGCGCTCTTCGGATTCGAGGCGCCGGAGGAGATCGTCCAGGACATGATCCGGATGCTTCCGCAGGCCCACGGCTACAGCGATTCGCGCGGCATCCTGTCCGCCCGCCGGGCGGTGGCGCAGCGCTACCAGGCCATGGGTCTGACGGATGTCGGGGTCGACGACATCTTCCTCGGCAACGGCGTTTCCGAGCTGATCTCCATGGCCGTCCAGGCACTGCTCGAGGACGGCGACGAGGTGCTGATCCCGTCCCCGGACTATCCGCTGTGGACCGCGGTGGTGACCCTCGCGGGCGGCAAGGCCGTCCACTACACCTGCGACGAGGCCTCGGACTGGAACCCGGACCTCGCGGACATGGCCTCGAAGATCACCGACCGCACCAAGGCCGTCGTAATCATCAACCCGAACAACCCGACCGGCGCCGTCTATCCGCGCGAGGTCCTCGAAGGCATCCTCGATCTGGCGCGCAGGCATGGCCTGATGGTCCTCGCCGACGAGATCTACGACCAGATCCTCTACGATGACGCCGAGCACCACAGCGTGGCGGTCCTCGCCCCCGACCTGGTCTGCCTCACCTTCAGCGGCCTGTCGAAGACGTACCGGGTCGCGGGGTTCCGCTCCGGCTGGATGGTGATCTCCGGCCCGCAGCAGCACGCCCGCAACTATCTGGAGGGGCTGACCACTCTCGCGTCCATGCGCCTGTGCCCCAACGCGCCCGCGCAGTACGCCATCCAGGCGGCGCTCGGTGGCCGGCAGTCCATCCGGGAACTGGTCGCGCCCGGCGGCAGGCTGTACGAGCAGCGCAACCGGGCCTGGGAGAGGCTGAACGAGATTCCCGGCGTGTCGTGCGTGAAGCCGAAGGGCGCGCTGTACGCGTTCCCGCGCATCGACCCGAAGGTGCATCGAATCGTCGACGACGAGAGGTTCGTCCTGGATCTGCTGCTGCGGGAGAAGATCCAGGTCGTACAGGGCACCGGCTTCAACTGGCCGCGGCCCGACCACTTCCGGATCCTGACACTCCCGTACGCTGACGATCTCGACGCGGCGATCAGCCGCATCGGCCGCTTCCTGACCGGATACCGCCAGTGATCGGATGCCCCTGGTGACCTGCCCCGCCTGCCGCGTTCCCGTCCTCACCCAGTTCGCCTCGTTCGAGCTCGTCGGTCCGATCGTGGAGGGCGGACTCGATCCGGCCGCCGACCCCGCCTGGGCGGAGTCGGGCGCGGCATCACCGGCCGAGTATGCGCGCTGGTCAGGTCATCTGTGCGGTATGACCTGCCTGCGCATGGCGCTCGGCGCCGGGGCCCCGTCCCTGTTCGCGCTGCGCGACGGGGCGCTCAAGTACGGCGCGTACACGGAGGATGCGCAGGGGGTGATCCGGGGCCTGATCTACGCCCCCTTCGCAGAGTACGTACAGGAGGCGCACGGCCTCGACGCCACGGTCCACCGCCATCTCTCGTCGCAGGAGATTCTCGGTCTGCTCGACTGCGGCCGGACGGTCATGGCCTCGGTGCACTACGGCATCCGCCATCCGCGGCGGCCCGCTCCGGGGCGGGGCGGGCATCTGGTGCTGCTGACGTCCCGAACGGCCGACGGCACCGGCGTCCACTTCCACAACCCGTCCGGTACGACGGCCACAACGCGTGCCGCGGAGCTTCCGCTGCCCGACTTCGAGCGCTTCTTCGCGGGGCGTGGGGTTTCACTGCCGACGAGTGCGTGACGGCTGGTGCGTGACAGGACGCCCCGGGAAACGGGAGCGGGCCCGGGGGCGTAGCCGGCCCCCGAGCCCTGAGATGCCACCCATTCGGCACGCCGACACTTTTAAGGACCCGTGTCAGGTTTATGTCGCCGCGTCCTGCCTTTAGACGACCGCAGATCGAAGCTCTGCGGGCCGGAGTCGAACCGGCATCTCGACGCCCATGGGCACGGGCCCATTTGATTCGGCGATCGGTGGCGAATGCTGAGTCTGGAGCAAGAGTCTGAGATTGATCGCGGTCTGCCTCTGCCATTTGGGCCACCCCGGCCCGTTCGTGTGCGGGGTACGCACAGAGTGCCGGGGGGAGGACTCGAACCTCCACTGGAACCGCGTCGTCACGACAAGCTTCAGTTTCAGCTTGCGCTCCTCGCGCACCCCGGCCGCGGTGTTGCGGCCGGGGAATCCATGACGGTCACCCGAAGAGGTAACCGAATACCGCATCACCCACCCGCTGGTCGGTGACGTCCACGCCGTTGGCCTCCTCGCGGGCGAACTTCACGGCCTGCTGGAGCTTCTCCACCCTGTCCAGCAGTTCGTTGACCCGCCGCGCGGGAAGGGCTCCGGAGAACTTCACCGTCGTCCAGTACCCGATCGGTATGTCCTCGTAGTACACCTCGACCTGCGCCGGGTGCTTGTCGGTGGCCTCCGCCTTCACATGGTTGCGGGGCACCTTCTTCGTACGAAGAGTCCTCACGGGCTCGGTCTTCCAGGAGTCCGTCGAGGGGTCCTGTGTCCAGGCTTCGGAGGCATCGAGCACCGGCAGCTTGCGAACAAAGGTATTGATGTCCGTCAGCTGCTTCTCCAGGAAGAGCAGATACGACACCGGCACCTCGCTCACGAGCACGCGTCCGTCGACCTTCACATCCGCGCGGGCCGTGCAGTTCGCCCAGTCCTTGGTGGCGGTTACATCGAAGAGCCGGGTCAGGGTCGTCGCGGTCTCCCGCAGCACGTCCTCGGCCTTGATCTGCACCAGGGTCGACTCGGGCGGCAGCTGCTCACCCTCCTCGTCCTTCGGCTGGTACGTCCGGGAGATCCCGGCCAGCAGACCGGTTTTCTGGAGGCCGTGATGCCCCGCCGTCAGGTCCTGGTGGGCCTTGGACTTGACGCCCTTCTCCACTGCGATGATCTGATTGAGTTTCGCCACATCGAGGAAACTAGCAGCGCCGAGTCGGCCGGAGCCAAGGGTTTTCGCGGGGGCGGCCCTTCCAACAGGCCTCCGGAGCCAGGGCCTTCACCGGGCAACCACGCCCACGGGGCGAGCATTCAGCCGGGGAGTGCCGCGGTGAGATCGACCTCGATCAGCTGTCCGGCGAAGCCGAGCTGCGCGACGCCCAGCAGCGTGCTCGCAGTGGTGAACGCGGGCCCGATGACCGAGCCGGTGAGCCGGCGCCAGGCGGCCCCCAGGGCCGTGACGTCGTCGCTGACCACGTAGATCACCGACCGGACGACCGAGGCCGGCTCGGCGCTCACGGCCGCCAAGGCGACAAGAGCATTGGCCACCACCTGATCGATCTGGGCGTCCAGGTCACCCGGCCCCACCAGCGTGCCCGAACGGTCGAGCGGACACTGCCCGGCCAGGTACGCGGTCCGGCCCGCCTCCACCACAGTGATGTGGTGATAGCCGGGTGTGGGGTGCAACTGGTCCGGATTGATCCGGCTGATCTCCGCAGACATACGGGTGAGTATGACAGCCCGAGCCGCGGGGCGCGGCGGAATTCCGTCCGGCCCACAGACCGATCTGTACGGGTGGTTCCCACCGAATGCCCATGTCCTGCCGCTGTCCGGCGGGGACCGCTTGTCACAGTGAGCCCCGCATCTGCGCGCCACCGGCCCACGCACGCTCCTGACGAAGGTCCCCGCCTTGCCCCGCTTCCCCCACTTCACCGGCCCAAAGGGTCTCACCAGCCCGAAGCGGCACACCGCACTCACCGCAGCCGCCGCCCTGGCCGTACTCGCCGTGGGTACGCCCGTCGCGGACGCCACCCTCGGCGACGAAGCCCCCGCCGCCTCGCCGTCGACGGCGTCGGCCGTCGCCACGCGCGGGAAGGCCTACATCGAGACCCGGCTGTTCTTCGGCACCGAACGACCCGACGGAAGACCGGAGGTGACCGATCGTCAATTTCGCGCATACATCGACGAGGAAGTCACTCCGCGCTTTCCGAACGGACCGACCATCCACGACGGCCGGGGACAGTGGCGGGACTTCCACGGGGTGATCGAACGGGAGCGCAGTTACGAACTCACCTTGCTCTACCCGGCATCCGAGGCACGCGTACGCGATGCCCGGATCGAGCGGATCCGCGACGCCTACGAGAAGGCGTACGCCCAGGAGTCGGTGGCCCGGCTCGAAGAGCGCACGACCGCCGACTTCTGACACCACCCGTCACCCCGCCGCGCCGCTCCCCGATCACGTCGCCGTACGGGCTCTGCGCCCGCGCGGCCGATTCAGCCGGCGCGCCAGCCCGTGCACTCCCGCGACGGTCACCGGGAGGAGCGCCAGCGACGCTGCCGCCGTGCCGGCGCCGCCGCTCCCGATGCCGGCCGCCTTCAGCCGCCGCACGGCCCAGAGCGAGTACGGGATGACAACGGTCGGCGCTGTGACGACCCCTGGCGTGTAGCCGCGGTAAGCCAGCGACTGCGCCATGTGGACGACGCCGTGCAGCCCGAATCCGACCAGTACGGTCCGGAAGAACGGGCTGCGGCCGCCGGTGCGCGCCCCGTCCGCCGACGCTGCCGCCATGACCCCGCCCATGAGGCCGATGGCAACGTTGACATCCCGCTGCGAGAGTTCCATCCGCGCCCAGATCCGCTCGGGCACTTTCGGGAATCGCTCCTGGAGTCGCGGTCGGGCGGACCGCGCCCAGCCGGCCATGGTGGCCAGCTCCTCCAGATCGTTGGCCACCCAGGCGGCGAGCAGCCCCCAGGTCACCGCCTTGGAAACCGTTGTCTCCGCCATACCGTGCCCCCATACGTCGCAGTACGATGACCACACCATACAATGCAACGCAACGTTGCGTTGCGTTGCTTCTGTCTGGAGTGCTCATGCCCGATCCGATCGTGAACCGCCGCCCGGGCAAGGGCCCTCGTGCCGCCGAAGCGATCTTCGACAACACGCTGCGTCATCTGGCGGAACGCGGCTACACCGGTCTCACCATCGAGGCCGTCGCCCAGGACTCCGGGGTCAACAAGACGACGATCTACCGCTGGTGGCCCTCGAAACCGGCGCTGTTGCGGGCGGCCCTGATCCATGCCCGGGTCCTCGACATCGGCATCCCCGATACGGGCAGCCTCCGCGGTGATCTGATCGCCCTCACCGAACAGATCATCGACCTGCTCACCAACGGGCGTACAGAACCGGTCGCCCGTGCCATGACCTCGGGTACCGGCCTGCCGGACGACGAACTCGCCGCCCTCACCCGTGACTTCTTCGCCGATCGGTTCTCCCGCGAGCAGCCGGTCTTCGCCCGCGCCACCGCCCGTGGTGAACTTGCCGAGGACGCCGACCCGATGCTGCTGCTGGATCTGACCGCGGGGGCGGTCTGGATGCGGGTACTGCTCCGCCGCGAACCGGTACCGCCGGACTTCGCCCGCGATGTCGTCGATGCCGTGTTGCCTCGCTGAGGGCGGCCCCAGGGCGGTCGGGTACGGTGCCGCGCCCGGGTACCGGACCACATCACATGCGCGGAACAGGGAGCGATCCACATGGGTGCGCCGATACGCCACTACACAGCCATGACGCCGGACGGTGAGGTGTTCACGGTCAACGTGGAACGGGACTTCCGGTACGACCCGTACCGTGACTTCCTGGTCTGTACGCACTGCGGCTGGTCGCCGTCACTCCTGACCATGGAGAAGATCACCGACATGGCCGGGGAACATCTGGCGTCGGCGCACGGCGCCGACCGGGGGCTGTCCCAGCAGGAGGACGAGTCGTTCCGGAAAGCGCGGCTGATCGTACTGCCGATCGTCGTCGTGCTGCTGATCGGTCTCTTCGTCTGTCTGCGGAGCTGAGGGGTCGTCTATCTGCGGAACTGAGACGCTGAGGGCCGGTCCGGGGCCGTCCGGGGTGGTCAGCCTCCGCTGAGTGCCATGACCGCGCCCACCGGGTCGGAATCCGGGGTGGCGCGGGGCCACCAGTCGTCCTCGCCCGGCTCGGATTCGTAGCCGTACCAACGGCCGTCGTGGCCGAAGCGGAGCTGGAGTGCGCCGCTGGGGTGCGTGAGGTGGTTGCGCCAGGGGTGGAAGCGGGGGAAGTCGGCGGCTGCGAGCGCGGGGCGGGCCCGGTCGAAGGGGCCGGCCGGAGGATCCCAGGGCGTTTCGAGGACGGCCAGCCCTTCGGCGCCGCCCTGGCGCCAGGCCGCGACGGCTCGGGCCAGGTCGGTGGGGGTGCGGCCGGTGGCGTACGCCAGCTCGCGGTAGAGGGCGCGGGTGGTTGCGGTGAGTCCGGCGGTGGGACGGGACGCGGCCAGTCGTACCGCGTCCTGCCAGGGGGTGAGGCCGGCGAGCGGGTCGAGGCCGGTGGTGAGGAGCGTGTGCGCACGGGCCGCCGCATCCGTGGCGAGGTGGTCGAGGGCGAGCGGGTCGCGGGCGCCGGGCAGGCTCGGGTACGAGGGTGGCTGCCCGGGATGCGGCAGGACCCGAAGCGGGGCGGGCAGCGGCGGGAGGTAGCGGTCGGCGAGGGCTTCTCGGGCCGGTACGGAGGGAACGGCGGGGGCCGTGGGGCGTTCCATGGCGGAGTGTGCGGCGTTGCGGCGGCCCAGCTCTTCGAGGAGTTCGCGCTCGCCCCGGCCGCGCAGCAGCAGAAGGACGAACGGGTCGGCGTCCAGGAGCCGGGCCATCTGGTAGCAGAGGGCGGCCACATGCTTGCAGGGCCAGCCGTGGTCGGGGCAGGAGCAGCCGGGATCGAGGTCGCCCGCGGCAGGCAGCAGTCCGATACCGGCCTCGGCCGCCGTGTCGGCCAGCGAGTGCGGCATCTCCTTGGCGAGCAGTGCGGCGAGGTGACCGGGACGGGCGGCCACCGTGTCCAGGAAGACGTCCCAGTCGGCGTCGGTGAACGACCGCAGACGCAGCTCGGCGCGGTAGGGGCGCGGGCGGCTGCCGTGGACGTAGGCGACGACCCGTCCGGGGGTGACGGTGATCGCTGCGACGTTGCCACTGTCGGCGTACGTACGGCCGCGGGAGAGCCGTCCCTCGTCCATCGACAGGGACTCCAGGGCGGCCACCCAGGCGCGGCCCCACCAGCTGTCCGCGAAGGGGTCGTCGCCGTCGGACGTGCGGGGCGGCACTGCCTCGAAGGTGCGCCGCAGATCATCGGGGCCGGGGCGCGAGCGTGCGACAGGGCGGGGCTCGGGGCGGGCGTATGAACGGGGCTGGGGACGGGGGCTCATGACGGCCTCCGGAGCGAGACGAGATCGGCCAGGTCACGGTCGCTGAGCTCGGTCAGCGCGGTCTCGCCGGCGCCGAGGATCGCGTCGGCCAGGACCCGCTTGGCCCGCAGCAGCTCGGCGATCCGGTCCTCGACCGTGCCTTCCGCGATCAGCCGGTGCACCTGCACAGGTTGCGTCTGGCCGATGCGGTACGCCCGGTCCGTGGCCTGTTCCTCGACGGCCGGGTTCCACCAGCGGTCGTAGTGGATGACGTGGGCGGCCCTTGTGAGATTCAGTCCGGTGCCTGCCGCCTTGAGGGAGAGCAGGAAGACCGGGACCTCGCCGGACTGGAAGCGGTCCACCATCCGCTCCCGCTCGGCCACCGGCGTACCGCCGTGCAGGAGTTGGGAGGGTATGGCACGCGAGGCGAGGTGGGCGCACAGGAGCCGGGCCATCGTCACGTACTGGGTGAAGATGAGAACGGAGCCGTCCTCGGCGAGGATCGTGTCGAGGAGCTCGTCGAGCAGGGCGAGCTTTCCCGAACGGCCGACGAGGCGGGTCGGTTCCTCCTTCAGATACTGCGCGGGGTGGTTGCAGATCTGCTTGAGCGAGGCCAGCAGCTTCATGATCAGACCGCGGCGGGCGATGCCTTCCGAGGCTTCGATGAACGCCATCGTCTCGCGGACCGCTGCTTCGTAGAGCGTGGCCTGCTCGCGGGTGAGGAAGACGGGGTGGTCGGTCTCCGTCTTGGGCGGCAGCTCGGGGGCGATGCCCGGGTCGGACTTCTTCCGGCGCAGGAGAAAGGGCCGGACCAGCCGGGAAAGCCGTTCGACCGCTTCGTCGTTGGCGAGCCCGGCAGCCGTCCCGGTGTTCTCGACGATACGGGCGTGCCGGGCCCGGAACGCCTTGAGGGGGCCGAGCAGTCCGGGGGTGGTCCAGTCGAGCAGGGCCCACAGCTCGGAGAGGTTGTTCTCCACGGGGGTGCCGGTGAGGGCGACTCTGGCCGGGGCCGGGATGGTGCGCAGCGCCTTCGCCGTGGAGGAGTGCGGGTTCTTCACGTGCTGGGCCTCGTCGGCGACGATCAGTCCCCAGCTGTGGCCGGCGAGTTGCGCCGCGCTCGAACGCATCGTGCCGTAAGTGGTGAGGACGAAGCCGCCGTCGGGTTCGGCGAGTGTGCGGTCGGTGCCGTGGAAGCGGCGCACGGGGACACCGGGGGCGAAGCGGTTGATCTCCCGGTGCCAGTTGCCCAGGAGGGAGGCGGGGCAGACCACCAGGGTGGGCGCGGGATGGGCGCGGTGCAGATGGAGGGCGATGAGGGTGATCGTCTTGCCCAGGCCCATGTCGTCGGCGAGGCAGCCGCCGAGGCCGAGTGAGGTCATCCGGTCCAGCCAGGCGAGGCCGCGCAGTTGGTAGTCGCGGAGCGTGGCGTCCAGGCCGGGTGGCGGGGCGATGGTGGTGTCCTCGGCGGTGATACGGGTACGGAGTGCGGCCAGCGCCCCGATCGGCACCGCTTCGACCTGCTCGCCGTCGACCTCGGCGCTGCCGGTCAGGGCGACGGCGAGGGCGTCGACCGGATCGAGCAGGCCCAACTCCCGCTTGCGTGCCTTGCGTACGAGCGCGGGGTCGACGACGACCCACTGGTCCCGCAGCCGCACCACGGGCCGGTGGGCCTCCGCCAGGACGTCCATCTCCGCCTCGGTGAGCTGCTCGTCGCCCAGCGACAACTGCCAGTTGAAGGCGAAGAGCTGCTCGGCGTCGAAGAACGAGGTGCCGTCGGTGGCCGAGCCGGGTGCGGGCCGTACGACGGCGGCGGCGGTGAGCGACCGGGCGAGCTCTCTGGGCCAGTGGACGCTCACCCCGGCCTCCGCCAGCCGGGCTCCGGCGTCGCTCAGCAGCTCGTACAACTCGTCCTCTTCGAGTGCGAGCACATCGGGCACCGGCTGGTCCAGCAATCGCTCCAGCGGCGCCCAGACGCGGGCGGCACGGCGCAGTGCGAGCACGGCGTCGATCCTGGCCCGCGGACCGAACTGCTCTCCCGCCCCGCCGTTCCACAGTGCGGCGGCGTCGACGACATAGGTCGGGTCGGCCAGGCTGTGCACCTGGGTGATGGCCGCGGCGGCGTGCCGCGCGGCACCGGGCCGGGCATCCGTGCCCGCGCCGGAGGCGCTGTTGCCGTCGGAGGCGTCGCTGCCGTCGGGGCTGTCGTACGTATTGGCCGTGTCGAAGAGCTCGTACGCCGACAGGTCCAGGCGCAGAGACACCCGTACGCCCGCATCGAGGCCGGCCGCGACTTCGACGGCCCAGTCACGGGCGCCCGGCAGATGCTGAGCCTCACGGGCCGCGAAGGGTGCCCCCATCGCGTACGCCGCGGCGGGTGTACGGGGCAGGGTGTCGGCAACCGCGTCGAGGAACGCCCCGAGCAGCCACTCGGGGTCGGGGATCCGGAGCGGTGTGCCGTCCGGGAGCGGGACCGCGTACCCCTCGGCCGGCATGGCGGCGGCGATCGCGCGGAGATGGGCGACGTCCTCGGCATCGCGCGGTCCGGCCCGCCATGCGTCGTGGTCGTCGCCCGTCAGGCCGGGGAGCAGCCTGCCGCGCGCCGCCAGGTTGAGCGCGTGGAGTGCGGCGGCACCCCAGCAGCGGGTGGCGGGGTGGGCGGACTGCTGATGCCGGGCGCGGGCCAGCAACGGCACGGCATCGGACACCGACAGCAGCAGGGCGGGCACCGTACGCCGCCGGACGCCGTCCCGCCGGCCGTGCCTGCGGACGACGGTGATCTCGGCCGCAGTCGCGCCAGGTGCGGAACTCCCAGGGGCTGCGGAGTGTCCGGAGAAGGCATCCGGCTCAGGGAGAGAGCCCTCATCGGGATCCCAGAAGGCAACGCGCCCGTCCCTCGGCAGCGATGCGGGCAGGAAGACCGCGGCACAGCGCATGAGGCGGACAGCCGACGCGTCCAGCTGGTGCTGCGCCGTGATCATCGGTCCCCTCCCGTCCCGCCGCGATCCTCTTGATCGTCTTGATCCCTATGACTCCTGCGAGTCTAGGCGGGGGGTCTGACAACCAGTCGTTCACCCGCGTTCCAGCAGGTCAAATGCGGTATGGACCGGTCCACCGAGCCGACCGGTTCGGCTCAGTGCCTGGCGAGCGGCTTCGGACGAGGAGGCCGCTCGGGCTCGGGGGCGGGAGCGGGAGAGGAAACAGGCGCGGGAGCGGGAGCAGGCGCGGGAGCCACGGACGGCGGCTGCGGCCGTGGACGTGACTGCGGCTGCGGCTGCGCGGAGCGCTGCGGCTGTGCGGGCTGCTGCGGCTGCATCATCGGCTGCTGCTGTACGGAATGCTGCGCCCTCTCCAGGAAGCGAAGCAGCTCCACCGGGAACGGCAGCACCAGGGTGGAGTTCTTCTCGGCCGCGACCGCCACCACCGTCTGCAGCAGGCGCAGCTGGAGCGCGGCCGGCTGGGTGGACATCTCCTTCGCCGCCTCGGCGAGCTTCTTCGACGCCTGGAGCTCGGCGTCCGCGTTGATGACCCGGGCCCGCCTCTCACGGTCGGCCTCGGCCTGGCGGGCCATGGAGCGCTTCATCGTCTCCGGCAGCGACACGTCCTTGATCTCCACCCGGTCGATCTGCACACCCCATCCGACCGCCGGACTGTCGATCATCAGCTCAAGACCCTGATTCAGTTTCTCGCGGTTGGAGAGCAGATCGTCCAGATCGCTCTTGCCGATGATCGACCGCAGTGAGGTCTGCGCCATCTGCGACACCGCGAACCGGTAGTCCTCCACCTGGATCACGGCACTCGCCGCATCGACCACCTTGAAGTAGATGACCGCGTCCACCCGCACCGTCACGTTGTCCCGCGTGATGCCGTCCTGGGCGGGCACCGGCATCGTCACGATCTGCATATTGACCTTACGCAGCCGCTCGACACCGGGGATCACCATGGTGAACCCGGGCCCTCGCACGTCCTCACGGAGCCTGCCGAGCCTCAGCACGACACCCCGCTCGTACTGCTTGACGATCTTGGCCGCAGCCGCCGCGTACAGCCCACACACCGAGGCAGCGGCAACTACTGCGATCACGAGCTCCTGGACCATGACGGCCCCCTGATGAATGCCGGAAACATCGGAATCACTCAAAAAAGTGACTGTTACCACGGTATGCCCAATATCAACCAATATGAACATGGGTCGGGTCCCTCCCGGCGCGGCTGTCGCCCGCCCGGCCGCGCACCGGATGCCGAGTCGCCCGGGAGTAGGCAAGGTGACCAGCGTCAGCACGTTATCCGCGGCGTACGCAGTGCTGACGGATGAGCCGGACGAGACAGACGAGGACCCGCCCATGCCCGTGATCGATCACCGACGTCGCCGTCTCGGCGTCGCAGCCGGGACCGTGCTCCTGACCCTCACCGTCGCGGGCTGCTCCGGCCTCGGCCGGACCGCGGTCGGGCCGGTCACCTATACGACCGAGCGGGACGCCGTGATCAGGGTGAACAGCCCGTCGGTCAGGGGCTGCCACCGGCTCGCTCCCGCGGGCGCCAAGGAAGTGAGCAACGGCACCCTGATCGACATCATCCTGTACCACACACCCGACTGCACTGGTCCGGGTACGACGTACCTCGCGACCACGTTCAACGACGTCAACGGGGCCGACGCCCTCCCGTGGCGCAGCTTCAGCACGGTCCACTGACCGGCGCGCGCCGGGCCGGGAGCACCCGGGCGGTGTCCGTGGAGTCTCGCCCGGTCCATGGGCCGGTCGGCCCAAGTCCTAGCGCTCGGTACCGAAGTGGATGGAGCCGATCTCGGCGGCCTGGATCACCGGGCCGCCGATCCTGGGCGTCCCACTGATCGTGTTGTGCACCTGGCCGGCGCGCCCACGCTCACCCGGAGGAGACGGCAACTCGTCGAGAATGGACCGGAGTTCGGCCGCCGCCTGAGGGTCCGCGGCAAGCCTGCGGCGCAGCCGTGCGCGCCACTCGGCTTCGACATCCCCGATCAGTGCGTCGTCACCTCCGTCCCGCGCGGCGGTCAGCTCGTCGCGCGATGCCTCCAACTCCCCGGCCAGTTCCGCCTCTTCCTCGGGCGTCGCCGCGCCCCGCGCGAAGAACGCCACCAGCCGTTGGCGTGCCTGCCCCCAGGAATCGGCCACCATGTGCTGTACGAGCGCCGTTGCCCCCGACGCCGCCAATGCCACCAACTCGGCCTCCACCTGGCCCCCTTCGACCGTTGCGTACACACACCGTCGGCCACCACCGTATCTGCCGACGGCCCGGCACCGGGCAACATCCGCGGATGCCGTCCGGTGCCGGGTCGTCAACCGGAACGAGAACCGGTGCATGCCGTTATGCGCGCCTGCGGACCAGCGCGAGCAGATCCGCCGTCCGCTCCCGCCGCTCCCGGGCGATCAGGACGAGCAGCACGATGAGCAGCGCGGGCATGATCGCGTTCACCCGGTCGAGCAGCGTCAGTTGAACGATGGAGGCACCGGCCATCAGTCCGCAGAAGGCCATGGCCGCCACTCCGGCCAGGAGCGGGATCAGCAGGGCGACGGCGCCCGCCATCTCCAGACCACCGATGGTGTACATCGCGGCCTGGTTCCAGCCCATCCGCTCGAAGGACTCGATCGCCGTCTCATTGGCAATGAGCTTGGCGAACGCACTGAACCCGAAGAACAGGGCGAGTACCACCCGTGCGGCGGTCAGCGCGACGGCACCGCGGCTGCGGCCACCGGCTACTGCGTCAGCAGGGGCGGCGGGGGAGGCGCTACGGGACAGCATGGATTCGGACATCCGGGTCTCCTCGGTAAGGCTTCGCACGGCGTTGCTCACGAAGAGGTAGACCCGTCCACGGTCCGGAACTCATCGCTTCCCGGACCGCGGATCTGTTCCATGCGAGGCTACTCGGGCACGGCCCGCACCCATGTCCCGTCATCCGTGAGATACCGGTCGACGGTCAGACCGGCCGCCTCCAGGTGCTTCTCGAACTCCTCCTTCGACAGCGCCCGCGACAGGAACGTGTGGGACCATCGCGCATCGTCGAAGAGGTACTCGGCATGCACCGAGTCCACCCCGTCCCCCACGGGCTCCGAGGAGACGATCCGCACGGTGAAACCGCCCGGATCGACCCGCTCCCGCGGCAGATCGGTGTGGTAGTCGGGGCCCTCGCGCTGGATGAGTACGACTCCGCCGTCCTTGACATGTTTCCGGCAGGCCCGCAGCATCCCCGCACGCACCCGGTCCTCGCTCGTGTGCACCAGGAACGACGCCAGCATCACCACGTCGAACCTCTCGTCGCCCAGGTCCAGCGACTCGATGGGGCTCTGCACGGTGCGGGCGCCCCGTACGTGCTCCAGCATCTGTGCCGACTCGTCGACGGCGGTGACGTCGAAGCCTCGCTCGATCAGCGGATGGGTCACCCGGCCCGCCCCGCAGCCCAGCTCCAGAATGCTCGCCCCGGCGGGCACGGCCGCCGCGATCACCTCCGGTTCATCGCCGACGGACAGTCGCCTGTACAGCTCGACCGCACAGCCGTCCGGCGTGATCGCGCCGGGGCCCGTACCTGAATAACCCTCACGCACCAGTCGTTCACTCATGTGCAGCTGAACGAACGGCCGTTGGCGGACGTTCCTGCCACGCCGCCCCCACCCCCGCACACAACTACCCCTGTCGCAACGGCCGGCGGGCGACCAGGGCCGCGCTGATGTGCTGGAGATCGGCCGGGCGGGCCGGGGGAGACCGGTCAGCCGGTCGGTGCGGCAGATGCGACAGGGCGGCCGAAACCGCCTCCGGTTCGGCGGTCTTTGCCGCGGCCGTGACGGGAACCGCGGCCGCGCGGGTCGCTTCGTCGATCAGTGCGCACAGGCCTGCGGGGCCGTGTACTGACCGATTGTCGGCACCGAAGCCGTAATGGCCGAACCGTCAGTACACCGGGTAGCGGTCGGCCGGCCACACGACCGCGTGCTCGAACTCCACGCACAGATCGTCGGCCACCTCGGTGATCACCGCCCGCCCTTCGGTCGCCACCAGCCAGGACGGCGGAAGGTGTACATCCCCGTGGCGCGCGCCGAGCAGATTGCCGCAGACCGCACCGGTGGAGTCGCTGTCGCCCGAGTGGTTGACCGAGAGCAGCAGCGACTGGGCCACCTGATCTGCACCCGGCAGCACCAGGACGCAGTACACGGCGATGGCAAGGGCCTCCTCGGCGACCCAGCCCGCGCCCAGCGTCTCCACCTTCTCGGCGCTCGGCTCGCCCTCGGCGGCCAGGTCGACGGCCGCGCGCAGCGCCTTCGTCGTCTCCTCGTGCCCCGGGTGGCGGCCCAGCAGCTCCATGGCCCGCAGCACCGCGCCCGCCATCGAGTCACCCTCCAGGAGATGGGCGACGATCGCGGCGAACGCCCCGGCCGCATACGCACCGGTCGGGTGGCCGTGGGTGATCTGCGCGCACCAGTAGGCGAGCCGGAAGACCACCTCGGCGTCTTCGCCCACCAGTCCGAAGGGGGCGGACCGCATCACCGTGCCGCACCCCTTGGACCCGGTGTTGACGGGGCCGGGCTCGCCGAGCCGTCCTGTCGGTTCGGGGACATGACCGGTCGCGAGCCCCGTCAGACAGGCGTTGCCGGGGGCCCTGCGCGCGTACAGCCAGGGCTGCTGCCTGAGCCAGCCGGTCCGTGCCGGGTTGTCGCCGCCGCGGGCCGGCGGAGCGGGGTGGTTCTGGGTGTCCAGCCAGCGCAGATAGGCGTTCCGCACGATCCCGATCTCGGCGCCGCCGATGCCCTTCGACATCGTCCGGGAATGGGCCCTGATCAGCCCTTCGGCCGTGAACAGGGTCATCTGCGTATCGTCCGTGACACGTCCGACGACCCCCTCGTCGTCCGCGAGAAGTCCCTGTACGCCTTGCTCACCGTGCGCGCGGCGGATACCTGCGAGCGAGAGGAACTCCACCGGGTTGCCCAGGGCGTCTCCGATCGCCCCGCCAAGCAGACAGCCCCGGACCCTCGACCTGCGGCCGGTACGGTCCCCCCACGATGTGCCGTTCACGCACGATCCCCTCAATCCGACGTCGACAAGTCGCAAAACGCCGCCGCGGGTCCATCCTGGTAGGAGAGGCGATCGCCATGCGTACCGGTAATGAACCGACGACTGCCCGCAGTCCTCTGCGGCTGCGGCTCTGCCTGAGTCTATGGGGGCTGGCCTGGGCCGTCTTCGGCCTGACGGTCTTCACGCTGACCGACCGCCCGGGCTGGGCCGCGGCCTGCGGTCTGCTGCTCCTGCTGGTCCTCGTCGACATCGCGGTGATCATCCATCACATCCACCAGGGCCCGCACTACCAGCCTGGCCGCAATATCCCGCCGTACGAACCCGACCACGGCGGACGCGGCAGGTACGGGCACTGACGCAGACGCGCCGAGGCCGGGACAGGCTCCGGTGCACGCCCGGGCCCGGCGGTGGGCGTCAGTCCTCCGTGCGGAAGCGGGCCGCCTTCAGGTACTCCGGCTTCGGGTCGAGTGCGGCGGCCAGCCTGAAGTGGCGGGCGGCCCGGTCGAAGCGGCCGGAGCGCTCGAAGGTGCGGGCGAGCGCGAAGTGCGCGAAGGCATTGTCCGGTTCGCGCTCCAGGACGAGTTCGAATTCGAGCTCGGCAGGACGCAGTTGGGCGGCGGCGAAGAAGGCACGGGCCCGCAGCAGCCGGGCGGCCGTGTTCTCCGGATGGGATGCGATCACCGAGTCCAGGAGCTTGACCGCGCCCCGGGGGTCGCGCGCCGCCAACAGGTGTTCGGCCGCGCGGAAGTCGATGATGTTGGTTTCCGGGGTCCTCTCGGGCACGATCGCATCCTTCCCTTCGCTACCGGGTTCTCAATGTCCGGCCGGTGTCCGGTATTCCGGTACGGAAATCAGCCGGCCGCGGCCCGCTGAGTCAGCTCCGACCAGACCTTGCGGACCTGCGGCTCCAGTTCCTCCAGCGGTCCGTCGTTGTCGACGATCAGATCAGCCACGGCACGCCGCTGCTCCCGGGTGGCCTGCGCGTCCATGCGGGCGCGGGCTTCGGACTCGGTCATGCCGCGCAGCCGTACCAGCCGGTCGAGCTGGGTCTCGGGACTGGCGTCCACGACGACCACCAGGTCGTACAGCGGGGCGAGGCCGTTCTCGGCGAGGAGGGGGACGTCATGGACGACGACCGAGTCGGGGCCCACGGCCCGCTCCAGCTCGGCGGAACGGGCGCCGACCAGCGGGTGGACGATCGCGTTGAGGGTGGCGAGCCGGTCGGCGTCGGAGAAGACGATCGAGCCGAGCTTCGGCCGGTCCAGGGTGCCTTCGGTAGTGAGGATGCCGGCACCGAACGCGTCGACGACGGCCGCGAGCCCGGGGGTCCCCGGCTCGACGACCTCCCGGGCGATGCGGTCCGCGTCGATCAGCACGGCTCCGTATCCCACGAGCAGCCGTGACACTTCACTTTTGCCGGCGCCGATCCCGCCGGTCAGGCCCACCTTCAGCATGCCGGGCAGCCTAGTACGAGGGTGACCGGGGCGGCCGGTCAGGCGTCCCCCTCGCGCTCCGCGAGGAACCGCTCGAATTCGAGACCGATCTCGTCGGCGGACGGCAGGTCGACCGGCTCGGCGACCAGATTGCCCCGGGTCTCGGAGCCCGCGACCGCGTCGTACTGGTGCTCAAGGCCCTCCACGAGCGAAACGAGCTCCTCGTCGCCCTGGTCGATCTGCCGGGCGATCTCCGTCTGGGTGCGGTGGGCCTCCGTGCGCAGCGCATGGGCGATCGTCGGCAGGACCAGGCCGGTCGCGGCCGTGATCGACTCCAGGGCGGTGAGCGCCGAGTCGGGGTAGGCGGAGCGGGCGACGTAGTGCGGCACATGGGCGGCGACACCAAGGACGTCGTGTCCGGCCTCCATCAGCCGGTACTCCACCAGTGCCTCGGCGGATCCGGGCACCTGCGCCTCGTCGAACGGACTGCGGTGGCCGGGCATGAGGTCCGTGCGGTTGCCGTGCGGGGTGATGCCGACGGGGCGGGTGTGCGGGACGCCCATCGGGATGCCGTGGAAGTTCACCGCGAGGCGGACACCGAGGCGCTCGACGATCTGCTCGACAGCGGCGGCGAAGCGCTCCCACTCCACGTCCGGCTCGGGCCCGGAAAGCAGCAGAAAGGGCGCGCCGGTGGCGTCCTGGACGACCCGTACGTCGAGCGTCGGGGTCTCGTACGCGGCCCAGCGGTCGCGCCGGAAGGTCAGCAGCGGGCGCCGTGCGCGGTAGTCGACGAGCCGGTCGTGGTCGAAGCTGGCGACGACCTGGTGCGGCAGCGTTTCGAGCAGACCGTCGACGATCTGCTCACCGGTCTCACCCGCGTCGATGTATCCGTCGAAGTGGTAGAGCATGACCAGGCCGGCCGACTCCTGGGCGAGCGCCATGTCGACGACGGCCAGTCCCTTCGGCTCCCATTCGTACAAACTCTGCGGATCAGGCACGGTTACCGCTCCTCCTCGTGTTCTTGGAGAGGAACGCCCGGCGCGGCACGGGCATTCCCGGACCGTGCCCCCTCACCCGGCGTTTCATGCCAGAACTTGGACCGACTGTCACCGTCATACGAGAACGCGGGTGTGCAACGCCGTCACCATCTTCCGCGCGGACGTGAACGCCCCGTGCTGCCAGGCGTCCACGTAGCTCAGGCAGTCACCGGCGAAATCGCCCTTGCCGGGCGCGTGAAAGGCGGATTCACGGCTTGCCGCCTGAGCTGTGGGGGGGGCGAGGCCCGAGGCCCGCCCATGGTCGCGAACATCGCGGCCGCACCACCTGTGATCCCTCCGTTGCGCAGAAACGTGCGGCGGCTCGCGCCCGGCACCACAGGCGAGTTGCGCGAAGTGTGCGTCATGTCCAGGCCCCGCTTCGGAAGTTGAGGTTGCCGGGATCCTGGCAAGGGTGTACTACGAGCCGTCAGTTACTCGTGCATCCCACACGTTTCTCTCCGTTCACCTCGCTCGACGCCACCACGAACAATGGTCCAGACCTTGACATGACCACACCTCACGCCTACCGTCGCTGGGCAGCAAGTTCAGAGACTCGCCCCACGTTCACGTACGAGAACTCTCGAACTCCTTCGACGGGAAGGCACCCCCATGCGCACCCGCACGCTGCTCCCCGCTCTGCTGGCCAGCGCGCTCGCCACCGGCGGCCTCGCCCTCGCCTCCGCCCCCACCGCGGACGCGGCGACGGTCATCGATGTGAGCACCGCCGCCCAGCTCAAGTCCGCCCTCACCGCCGCGGCCCCCGGCGACACCATCCACCTCACCGACGGCACCTACACCGGCAACTTCAAGACGGCCGTCCCCGGCACCGCTTCCGCCCGGATCACCCTCACCGGCTCCGCCAAGGCAGTCCTCACGGCCGGCGGCGGCTACGGGCTGCACCTCAACGGCGCCTCCTACTGGACCGTCCAGGGCATCACCGTCACCGGCGGCCAGAAAGGCATCATGGCCGACGCCGCCACCGGGGTCGTGATCGATTCGGTGACCGTGCACGATCTGGACATGGAGGGCATCCACTTCCGCAAGTCCAGCAAGAACGGCGTCATCAAGAACTCGCGGATCTACGACACCGGGCACGACGGCCGCGGCATGGGCGAGGGCGTCTATGTCGGCACGGCGGGCGATCTCTCCGACAGGAGCGACCGGGTCCAGATCCTGAACAACACGATAGGACCGGGGGTCGGCGGCGAGAACGTCGACATCAAGGAGGGCACGACCGGGGCGCAGATCATCGGCAATACCTTCGACGGCAGCGGGCTGACCAGCGCCAACTACGACGACTCCTGGGTCGACGTGAAGGGCAACGACGTCCTGGTCGAGGGCAACAAGGGCTCCCGTACGAACAACAACGGCTACGAGACCCACACCCAGCAGAGCGGCTGGGGCTGCGGCGCCGTATTCCGCAACAACACCTCGGACCTGACCGGCTCCGCGGGTGACAAGCAGGTCGCGTTCAACGTGACCAACTACAGCGCGAGCTGTCCGGCCACCGTCTACAGCAGCAACACGATGACCGGCGGCAAGGGCCTGACCAACATCGCCGTCACGCCGTAACCACGCCGCAGATACGAGTGAGGCCCGCTCCCCAAAGGGAGCGGGCCTCACTTTCAGCTACTGCAGCCGATCACCGGCCGGAGGGGCAGAGCGTCAGCTCTGGCCGCCCGCCAGCTTCTCGCGCAGGGCAGCCAGGGCCTCGTCCGACGCCAGGGCGCCGGAGTTGTCCGCGGACTCCGAGGAGTACGAGCCGCCACCGGTGCCACCGGAGGCAGCCGGGGCGCCACCGGCCGGGGCGGCAGCGCCCTCGGCAGCAGCGGCCTCGTCGGCCTCGCGGGACTTGATGACCTGGGCCTGGTGCTGCTCGAAGCGCTGCTGCGCCTCGGCGTACTGCGTCTCCCACGCCTCGCGCTGGGTCTCGTAGCCCTCGAGCCAGTCGTTGGTCTCGGGGTCGAAGCCCTCGGGGTAGATGTAGTTGCCCTGGTCGTCGTAGGACGCGGCCATGCCGTACAGGGTCGGGTCGAACTCGACCGAGGCCGGGTCGGCACCGAAGGACTCGTTGGCCTGCTTCAGCGAGAGGCTGATGCGGCGGCGCTCGAGGTCGATGTCGATGACCTTGACGAAGATCTCGTCGTTGACCTGGACGACCTGCTCCGGGATCTCCACGTGGCGCTCGGCCAGCTCGGAGATGTGGACCAGACCCTCGATGCCCTCGTCGACGCGCACGAACGCACCGAACGGAACGAGCTTGGTGACCTTACCGGGAACGACCTGCCCGATCTGGTGCGTGCGGGCGAACTGCTGCCACGGGTCTTCCTGCGTCGCCTTGAGCGACAGCGAGACGCGCTCGCGGTCCATGTCGACGTCGAGAACCTCGACGGTGACTTCCTGGCCGACCTCGACAACCTCGGAGGGGTGGTCGATGTGCTTCCAGGACAGCTCGGAGACGTGCACGAGACCGTCGACGCCACCGAGGTCCACGAAGGCACCGAAGTTGACGATCGAGGAGACGACGCCGGAGCGGACCTGACCCTTCTGCAGGGTCGTGAGGAAGGTCTGACGGACCTCGCTCTGGGTCTGCTCGAGCCAGGCACGGCGGGACAGGACCACGTTGTTGCGGTTCTTGTCCAGCTCGATGATCTTGGCCTCGAGCTCCTTGCCCACGTAGGGCTGGAGGTCGCGGACACGACGCATCTCGACGAGCGACGCCGGGAGGAAGCCGCGGAGGCCGATGTCGAGGATGAGACCACCCTTGACGACCTCGATGACGGTACCGGTGACGATGCCGTCTTCTTCCTTGATCTTCTCGATGGTGCCCCAGGCACGCTCGTACTGAGCGCGCTTCTTCGAGAGGATCAGGCGGCCTTCCTTGTCCTCCTTCTGGAGAACCAGGGCCTCGATCTCGTCGCCGACCTTGACGACCTCGTTCGGGTCGACGTCGTGCTTGATCGAGAGCTCGCGGCTCGGGATGACACCTTCGGTCTTGTAACCGATGTCGAGGAGAACCTCGTCCCGGTCAACCTTGACGATGACACCGTCAACGATGTCGCCGTCGTTGAAGTACTTGATCGTCTCGTCGATCGCCGCGAGGAACGCGTCCGCGTCGCCGATGTCGTTGACCGCAACCTGCGGAGTGGTGGCGGTGGTCTCGGTGCTGCTCGTCATGTGGGAAAGGGCTCCGGTACGGACAGTGAGTCGTAGGTACTGCTACGCCGAGAGCCCGTATCGCCTCTGCAGAAGCCGGACAGCCCGGGAAGCGCCCGACCCGCGGAACGGGAGGCACCTCGTGAACCGAGGGGACATGCAACAGACGCGAGCGCGGCCTGCTAGGTCTGAGGCGCGCAGGCTCGCAGCGCAACTTGTAGCATACGGGGGCAGCCGGGCACGGTCAATGCGCGAAGCCCTACACCGGGGGCACAACAGCCCATATCCGGCACAATTCGTGTTCTCCGAGGCCACATCGGCCCGGGAGACAATCTGTGGGTACGGCCGTACTCACAGGTGCCCCTGGGCGCTTACCGCGTGCGGCGGGTGAAGGCAAACTACAACGACGGACACGATGAGCCAAGAGATCTACACGGCCGAACCCGAAGCGACTCGCCGCAGCGCGTCGGAGGCCGAGAGCAGCCGGGCCAGTCGCGGCTGGTGGGACCGGAACGCCGACGAGTACCAGAGCGACCACGGCGCCTTCCTCGGCGACGACCGTTTCGTCTGGGGTCCGGAAGGGCTCGACGAGGCCGAGGCCTGCCTGCTCGGCCCCACCGAGTCGCTGAAGGGCCTGGACATCCTGGAGATCGGTGCGGGCGCGGCGCAGTGCTCGCGCTGGCTGGCCGCCAGGGGCGCCCGTCCGGTGGCCCTGGACCTCTCGCACCGGCAGCTGCAGCACGCGCTGCGGATCGGCAACGAGGTCCCCCTGGTGGAGGCGGACGCCGGGGCGCTGCCGTTCCAAGACGGCTCCTTCGACCTGGCGTGCTCCGCCTATGGCGCGGTGCCGTTCGTCGCCGACCCCGTGCAGGTGTTCCGCGAGGTGCACCGGGTGCTGCGCCCCAAAGGCCGCTGGGTCTTCTCGGTGACGCATCCGGTCCGCTGGGCGTTCCCGGACGAGCCGGGGCCCGAAGGACTCTCGGTCTCGGCCTCGTACTTCGACCGCACTCCCTATGTCGAGCAGGACGAACAGGGCAACGCCGTGTACGTCGAGCACCACCGGACGCTGGGCGACCGGGTGCGGGACGTGGTGGCCGGCGGATTCCGGCTGGTCGATCTCGTAGAACCGGAGTGGCCCGCCTGGAACAACCAGGAGTGGGGCGGCTGGTCCCCGTTGCGCGGGAATCTGATCCCGGGGACGGCGATCTTCGTCTGCGTACGGGATTGATACGGGGGCGGGACCCGTCCCGGGGTACGGAAGCCGCTGTGCCTCGTACGAGACTGGGGGCGTGATCCGTACCGACGCCCTGGACCAGTTGCCCGTACGCACCGCTGTACCCGCCCTGGAGCGGGCGCTCGACGACCGCGGTGTCGCGGTGCTGTGCGCGCCGCCCGGCACCGGCAAGACGACCCTTGTACCGCTGGTCCTGGCCGGTCTGGTCGGGGGCGGCCCGGTGCGCAGGGTGGTGGTCGCCGAGCCGCGGCGGCTCGCGGCACGGGCGGCGGCGCGGCGGATGGCGTGGCTCGTCGGTGAGCAGGCCGGCGGGCGGGTGGGTTTCACGGTCCGCGGGGAGCGGGTGGTGGGGCGCGACACCGTGGTGGAGGTGGTGACCACCGGGGTGCTGCTCCAGCGGCTGCAGCGCGACCAGGAGCTGGCCGGGGTCGATGCGGTGATCATCGACGAATGCCATGAGCGGCATCTGGACGCGGACACGGTCGCCGCGTTCCTTCTTGACGTGCGGGAAGCGATCCGGCCCGATCTGCGGCTGGTCGCCGCGTCCGCGACGACGGACGCGGAAGGCTGGGCACGGCTGCTGGGCGATGCCCCGGTGGTGGAGGCGCAGGGTGTTTCGCATCCGGTGGAGGTGGTCTGGGCACCGCCCGCCGGACCGGTACGACCTCCGCACGGGAATGGGGTATCCCCTGCTCGAGCGCAGCCGAGAGCTTGGGGAAGGGTCGACCCGGCGCTGCTGACCCATGTCGCCTCGACGGTGCGCCGGGCGCTCGCCGAACGGGACGGCGATGTGCTGTGTTTCCTGCCCGGCGTCGGCGAGATCGGGCGGGTGGCGGGGCAGCTGACAGGGGTGGACGCCGAGGTGCTCCAGGTCCACGGGCGGGCTCCGGCGGCGGTACAGGAAGCGGTGCTGGCCGGGTCGTCCGACAGCCGGCGGGTGGTGCTGGCGACGTCGGTGGCGGAGTCGTCCCTGACGGTGCCCGGTGTGCGCGTCGTGGTCGACTCGGGGCTGGCCAGGGAGCCGCGTACCGATCACGCGCGGGGGCTGAGCGCGCTGACGACGGTACGGGCGTCGCAGGCGGCGGGCAGACAGCGGGCGGGCCGGGCCGGGCGTGAGGCGCCGGGGGCGGTGTACCGGTGCTGGGAGCAGGCGGAGCACGGGCGGCTGGCGCGGTTCCCGTCCCCGGAGATCAAGGTCGCGGATCTGGCGGCGTTCGCGTTGCAGGCAGCGTGCTGGGGCGATCCGGACGCGTCGGGGCTGGCGTTGCTCGATGCGCCGCCCGCGGGTGCGATGAGCGCGGCCCGCGAAGTGCTGACGGCGGTCGGCGCCGTGGACGCCGGCGGGCGGGTGACCGACCGGGGCGTACGGATGTCCCGGCTGGGCCTCCACCCGCGCCTGGCACGGGCCCTGCTGGACGGCGCCGACGAGGTGGGCGGGCGCCGGGCGGCCGAGGTGGTGGCGCTGCTGAGCGAGGAGCCGCCGCGGGAGTACGGGGACGATCTGGCGGCCGCGCTGCGTACCGCCCGGCGGGGCGGGGACGGCTATGCGGCGCGTTGGCGGCAGGAGGTCCGGCGGCTGTCCTCGTCGGTCAAGGATGTGGGTGGGGGTTCCGGTCCGGACGACGGTGCCGTCGGTCTGGTGGCCGCGCTGGCGTTCCCGGAGCGGGTGGCGCGGGCCCGGGGCGAGGGGGCGTTCCTGATGGCGTCGGGTACGGGGGCAAAGCTGCGGGACGGGTCGGGGCTGCGCAGTGCGCCGTGGCTGGCGGTCGCGGTCGCCGACCGGCCCGCGCACGCGCCGTCCGCGCGGGTGCGGCTCGCCGCGGTCATCGACGAGGGCACGGCGCGGACGGCCGCCGGGCATCTGCGGTTCTCGGGCGAGGAGGTTCGCTGGGCCGGCGGCGATGTGGTGGCGCGCCGGGTGGAGCGGCTGGGTGCCGTCGAGCTGTCGGTGCGCCCGCTGAAGGAGCCCGCGCCCGAGCTGGTGCGCGAGGCGCTGGTCGAGGGCCTGCGTCGCGAAGGGCTCGGGCTGCTGCGCTGGACGCGTGAGACCGGGCAGCTGTGGGAGCGGCTCGCCTTTCTGCACCGGACGTTGGGTGCGCCCTGGCCGGATGTGTCGGACGGTGCGCTGCTGGACCGTACCGAAGAGTGGCTGGAGCCCGAGCTGTCACGGGCCCGCCGGCGCTCCGATCTGGCGCGGATCGACGCCGGGCAGGCGTTGCGGCGGCTGCTGCCGTGGGCGACCGGTGAGGCGGCCCGCCTGGACGAGCTGGCGCCGGAGCGGATCGAGGTGCCGAGCGGCTCCCGTATCAGAGTGGAGTACGGCGGGGCGCAGCCCGTACTCGCGGTGAAGCTCCAGGAGCTGTTCGGCCTGCAGGGGACCCCGAGGGTGGCCGGGGTGCCGGTCCTGGTCCATCTCCTCTCCCCCGCCGGCCGTCCCGCGGCCGTCACCGCGGATCTGGCGTCGTTCTGGCGGGACGGCTACCGGGCCGTGCGGGCGGAACTGCGCGGTCGCTATCCGAAGCATCCGTGGCCGGAGGACCCCACAATGGTGGAGGCGACCCGGTTCACGAAGGCGCGACTCGGGAAGCAGTGAACGCCGGGAAGTCGACGCAGAACACCCCGGTCCGGCGCGGGTACCCGGTCGGGTTCGAGCCTCGCGGCCTCCTGCCACCAGGAGAGCGGGAGGCCGGTCTCGAACCGGTCCGCCGGCTCGTCGCCGGCCGTCGGCTCGGGCCCGCCCTTGGGTGTGCCCGCTGGGGCGCGGTCAGGCGGCGGCGGGTTCCGCTTCCTCCTGCCGGGTGGACTCCGACTCCCCCGGGCGCCGGGAGCGCGCCTCCAGCCACAGCGCGAGCGCGAGCAGTCCGGCGGCGAGGACGACGAATCCCCGAGGCAGGTACGAGGTGAGCAGCAGGATCAGCACGCGCTGGGATTTGACCAGGGCAACGGTCGAATCGATGTAGTCCTCGCGCATCTTCACATGCCCGGCGAACGCGGTGACGGTGTCCTGGGACATGCCCATCGCCTTGGCGTTGCGCAGCTCCTCCTTGTGGATCTCCTCGCCGTTGACAGGCGCTCCGGTGACCGGGTCGACCCAGAACATCCGCTTGGTGGTGTACCAGCGGGTCATGCCCGTCTTGGCGATCTGCTCCGCCGTGACGCCCTTGATGGGCATCTTCTTCGGCATCGGGACCTTGGTCCAGGGGACGGTCTGCTCGAAGTAGTAGACGTCCATGCCGCGGAAGGTACGGGTGCCCTTGTAGTGGATGGGCGAGCTCGTCCGGGTCTGGGCGTCGAAGTACTCGTAGTCGCGCTTTTCGGTGAGGAAGGGCCACTTGAACTCGATGCCCTCGCGCCTGACCGGGTCGCCGTCGACCGATTCGCCGGTGGCGTGGACGGGGGCCTGGCTGTGGGCGTCGAAGATGTAGCGCTCGGGGATCTGGGAGACCATTTTGCCGTTCGGGCCGGCGACGTAGCTGAGGGAGTCCCAGACGACGACGTCGCGGCCGGCGCTGCGCTCGATCTTCTCGGACTCCTCCACATTGCCCTTGAGGGTCTGCACGATCGTGGCCTTGGGGACCTGCTTGACCTTCATATTGTCGTTGTAGTCGAGGAGTGTGGCGGGCTTCGCCTCCATCACCGCCTCCTGGTACTGGCTGGGCGGGATCTTCGCCAGCCTCGGGAAGGCGTACCAGCGCAGCAGTGGCGACATGGCGGCGAAGAAGACGGCGAAGGCCAGGAGTACGAGGCTGGCTCGGCGGCGCATGGTGGTGCCCTCCCTCAGCTTCCGTTGCTTCTTCCGGTTACTGGCTCTTGGGGCCCGGGACAGTGGTCAGCAGGGGTTTGGGCGAGGTCTCTCCGGGTGGGGCGCCGATCGTGGTGATGGTGAAGACGAGCGCGAGGGCTGCGGCCAGCCCGATGGCGGCGGCGACGAGAGCACGCATGCCGGTCCTCCCGGAGAGCACGGATCTGATGGGCCGTCAGGGTTGAATACCGTAGCAATGCGGGCGCGAGATGAGAACACTTGAGACCGACCGGCACATGGGGAGGGTGGGAGAAGGAGCGGGCTGGGAGGTGCCGGGGGCGGGGACCTTGCGCGGGGCGCCGCGGCATCGGGCGGTCTTGTACGTCGGCATCGCGACCGTTCGCCCCCATGCCTGCCGGCTGATCGACCGGTTGAGGGCCGGGACAAGGACACTCTTCACCCCCGCCCTGAAGGCGGGGCACCGGGAGGGAGCAGAAGTGGAACAGCCCCTGCGCCACGTGGTGGCGCAG
>NZ_JBEOVN010000089.1:0-27457 GCF_040295565.1 Streptomyces sp. NPDC002785
GCTTTTTTGCTGTTCGGACGGCCTCTGTGCTACTACCCGCTTTAGGATGTGACCCAGCTCCTATGGGTGGCATCACATCCACGGCGCCATATCGGGGGTCTCGACGCGGCTCCGGCGACGCGCGAACTGGGCAGACGGGCGGGACAGGCAGACGCTGAAGCGGGCCGTGCGCCGGAGCTTCCGACTGGCGCGAGCCTCCTCGCCCATGTTGATGGTGTGAGTACAGCGGGCCCCCTCGCCCTCGCACCCCTCCTGATCCGCGTTCATCCGCATGCCCAGGTCCAGCTCCCGCCCACCGCCGTCGGCCAGAGCGAGCCCATGGGGCCCGGCCGATGCGAGATCCACCCGAGGGCGTCATGGGACCGGCCCACCGCCGCGCCGAGGCAGTTCCGAACGACCTACGGGCGGCCGTTCCGGAGTCGCAAACTTCAGCAGGCACCCCGGACATATCGCCTGTCGATGACGAGAGCACCCCAGGGAATCACACCCGGAGAGAACCGGGGTGGTCACACTTCAAACGTGGAATTTCAGACGTTCTTTTTCCAGAACTTACGGATAGCAGCACCTCATAACTCGTTTGAACAGAAAAGAAGTTGACGGAGGCAGGCAGGGCAGTGAGTCGTTGACTCGCCGCTTTCGATCATGCAATCATTCGAATGCACATCCTGTATCCGCTTTTCGTACACCCTGCACCAGTATTCGAACACGCCAGGCGCGGTGGAGGTCGGCGGGCCTGTGCGTCAGGCCGGTCGCCATCGCCCTCTACGAGCCGTCACTGCCTCGAAGGGGGCCCATGCAGTTCAGGATTCTGGGGCCGCTCGAAGTCGTGGACGACGGCAGACACATAGATGTCAGCGGGCAGCGTCAGCGCACGGTTCTGGCGATGCTGCTCCTCGAATCGGGACGTGTCGTCTCCAATGACCGTCTGGTGGAAGCCATATGGGAGCGGAAGCCGTCGGCGACGAGCCGCACCCAGGTACAGATCGGCATCTGCGCGCTGCGACGCATGCTCCCCTCGGGGCCCCACCCCGGCCCGATCGTGACCCGCTCGCCCGGTTATCTCTTACGGATGGCTGAGGGGCAACTCGACCTCCACACCTTCGAGGAGCGGGTCGCCGCAGGTGGCAGAGCCGCTGCCGCCCATCAACCCCAGCAGGCGGTTAAGGAGTTACGGGCCGCATTGGGGCTGTGGCAGGGCCACGCCCTGACCGATATCAGCAGCAAGTCGGTACGAGCGAACGCCGTCCACCTCGACGAGCGCCGCCTCGCCGTACAGGAACAATGTCTTGAACTCGAACTGCGGCTCGGCAATCACCACCGCGCCGTGAGCGAACTCGGCGCTCTGGTCTCCGCCCACCCCCTCCGGGAACGTCTGCGGGTGCTCCTGATGACCGCGCTCCACCGCGCGGGACGGCCTCGTCGCGGGGCCCGGCCCAGACGGGCGAGGTCGGCATGTTCGTCGACACGCTCCCGCTGCGGTTCACCGTCCGGCCGGGGGCCACGGCCCGTGACGTGGTGCGGCTGGTGCGTCGTGTGGTGGCCGGTGCCCTCGCCCATCAGCAGGTGCCGTTCCAGACACTCGTCGAGGAGGTGCATTCCGGCAGCGATCGTTCACGGGCCCCGCTGGCTCAGACCGCCCTCACCTACATGGACACCACGCGGTGCGGGCTGCGGTGGGACGGTCACAGCGCCGAGCGTGAGCAGATCGGCACGGGCACCGCGAAGTACGAGGCGCTGTGGCTGGTCACGCGGACCGGTCGCGGAACGGTCTGCGAACTGGAGTACTCCACGGACCTGTTCACCGACGAGGCGGCGGCCACCCTGCACCGGCGCATGGTGGCGGCCATCGTCGACGCCTTCGCACAGCCGGACGCCCCCCTGCCGGAGTGTGGTACGGACGCGCTCGACGTGTTCCTACCGATCCACGAAAGGGTGCACCGCCGGGCCGTGGAGCGCCCCGGCGCGGTGGCGGTACGCCACGGGCGGGCGACGCTGACGTACGGGGAGCTGGACCGGCGGGCGAGCCTCGTGGCCGCCGGGCTCCGGACCGCCGGGATCGGCCGCGGCGCAGTGGTGGCGGTGCCCATGGAGCGCGGTATCGCGTCGGTCACCACATGCCTCGCCATTCTGTACGCGGGCGCCGCCTACCTGCCGGTGGACGTCGCTCAGCCGGCCGAGCGCACCCGGCACATCCTGCGGACCGCGGCGACGGCGGCCGTCGTCACCGACGACGCGGCTGCCGAACTGCTGGCGGATGTGGTGCCCGCCCATCTTCTGGAGAAGCTGCTCGTCACCGACGAGGCCCCGGTGGCCCCGGCGGCGGTGACCGGCGCCGATGTGGCCTACGTGATCTGCACCTCGGGATCGACGGGCCGTCCCAAGGCAGTGGTGGTGCCGCATCGTGCCGTCGTACGGCTGGTGCCGGACGCGGACTTCGTGACGTTCGGCCCCGCCGACCGAGTCGCGCATGTCTCCAATCCCGCCTTCGACGCGGCGACGCTGGAGATCTGGGGAGCGCTGGCCGGCGGCGGCACCCTCGTTGTCGCGGACCGGGACGTCCTGCTGTCACCGCGGCGGATGCGTTCCTTCCTCACCGCATCCCCGTCACCGCCAATGGAAAGGCGGACCGCGAGGCACTCCTGTCGGCGTCGGCCGAGGCGGGGGCCGGTGGCTGCGCGCCGGCGGGGTCCGCCGATGCGGCGCAGTACGGCGATCGGGTCGACGGCGCCGTCACCGCGCTCTGGCAGGAGACGCTGGGCAGCGGGAGCGCCCGGCCGGAGGACAACTTCCTGAACGCGGGCGGACATTCCATCAAGGCCATGCGGCTGCTGGCCCTCCTCGACGAGGAGCTGGGCGTCACGATCGATCTGGTCGAATTTTTCGAGAACCCCACCCTGCGCGGGCTCACCGCCCTCGTACGGCTTGAGCTGTCGGGAGGCGAGCTGTGAGCGCCGGCCCTTCCCTGCGCCGCTTTCTGCACTGGGCGCGTGTCCAGCCGGACACCGCGGCAATCGTCGACGAGAGCGGCGAACTGAGCTACGCGGCACTGGAGTCCGCCTCCCGTGCCCGCGCGGCGGCGCTGTCGGCGGACGGGGTGCGCCCCGGAACGCGGGTCGCCGTCGAGTGCGGATACGGCACCGACTACGTGGTCGCGCTGCTGGCGATCTGGCTGCTGGACGCGGTGGCGGTGCCGCTCGATCCGGCGGCGCCGGCCGAGCGCCGCCGGCACCAGGTCCGACAGGCGCACTGCACAGCGGCCGTTCCCTTTCCGCATGCCGACGGCATCGTCGACGCCGCCGTCCTGGACGTGGTCTCCGGGCGGGTGGCCGCGGCGGCGGGCCCGCCGGACAGGGGCGAGCCTGCCGCGTACATCCTGTTCACCTCGGGCTCGACCGGACTTCCCAAGGGCGTGGAGATCGAGCACACCGGGCTGCTCACCATGCTGGACTACTTCTCCAATGCCATGGGTCTGAGGCCGGGCGACCGGATGCTCGCGCACAGCAGCATCGTCTTCGACATGCCCGTGCCGGAGATGCTGGTGCCGCTGACGAGCGGCGGCACGATCGCGGTCGCTCCGTCGCGGTGTGCGCGCAATCCGGAATTCTTCGCGAAATGGCTGCTCGCCCAGCCACCAGGTGCCGCGTACGCCACACCCAGTCAGCTGCGGCTGCTGCTTCCCTTCCTGGCCGGTGAGCGGGCCTTCACCCACCTGGTCAGTGCCGGGGAGGCGCTGCCCGCCGCATTGGCCGAGGAGTTGGACGGGGTCGTCACCGTGCCGGGCCTGTCCGCGCCCCTGTTGGGGCACCTCGTGGACCGGGTGCATCGCAAACCGCTGCTGGTCAGGATGTACGGCGGCATGGCGGTCCTCGTGCTGTCGCTGCTGGCCGTCCGGGGCTCCGGCCAGTTGTGGATCATCTATGTTGTCGCCTTCGCCTACGGGGTGCTGGTTTCCACCCCCGCCCGGCAGACGCTGCTGAAGGACCTGCTGCCGTCGTCCGACGCCGTCCAGGCCAGGTCGCTCCTCATCGCCACCAGGGAGGGCGTGCGCATCGCCTCCCCGGTGGCGGGTGCCGGGGTGTACGTGGCCTTCGGCGGCGTCGCGCTGGCCGTGCTGGGGGCGCTCACACTGAGTGCGGCCGCGCTGCTGATCGGTTCGGTCAAGGTGGTCGAGTCGGAACCGGACCCCGTCGAGGAGTCCTTCGGTACCTCCCTCGCCGCCGGCCTGCGGTATCTGCGCGGCACACCACTGCTGTTCCGGTTGACACTGGCGATGGTCGTCTTCCTCGGCGGCATCGGCATGCTGGAGACCGCGGCCTTCGCGGCCGTCGATCACGGCTTGGGCCGCCCGGCTGCGTTCGTGGGGGTCATGGCATCGATCCAGGGCGCCGGTTCCGCGCTCGGCGGTCTGGTCTCCGGGACGGTGATACGGCGGCTGGGGGACGTCGGCACCAGTTGTGTGGGCTACGGGCTCGTTGCGGTGGGACTGCTGCTGTGTGTCTCACACGATGTGGCGCTCTTCCTCGTCGGGACGACGCTCATCGGCGCGGGTCTGCCGTTCGTGGCCGTGGTGCTGGGGGCGGCGGTGCACCTGTACGCGCCGGCCCGGATGCAGGGCCGTGTCAACGCCACCGTCAACACCGCGAAGGACGGGGCACAGACGCTGTCGCTCACAGCGGGCGCGGCGCTGATCGGGGTGCTGGACTACCGGGTCATGTACCTGGTGATGACAGTGACCACGGTGGCGTGCGCGATCAGTCTGCTGGTCCGCTCGATTCCCGCTCCGGAGGTGGTGCCGTCGGTGGCGGACGCCCAGGCCGACGCCGGGCCCGCACCGGATGCGGCCCCGGCGCGCGAACAGGACAGCGGCGCGCCCACGGGCGAGCCGCGGGTGAGGTGAGCCCCGGGCTCCCGGAATGCGCCGTTGGCAGAGTCGTGTTGAGCGTCCTCAGGCCCTTCAGGTCGACGTGGGCAGCAGACATCCGGCCGATGAGAGCGAGGCGGTGCGCGAGCCGCTGCCGGGCGGTCACGGTGCCCCCTTTGCCAGTCCCGCTCAGGGGTTTGGGCCAAGTGGCCGGCGCTGCCGCGCCGAGCGCGTTCGACCAGCGCGTCACCCCTGAGCAGCCGGCCGGCGCAGGCACCACGGGCTGTCCGCCATTCGCGGCACGGCCCTGGGGCTGGTCATGGCCCTGCCCCAGGGCCGGACGTTTTGGCCCTGCGCAAAGTCGCCGTACGCGACGTGCAACGGCCGCTACTTCACCGTGATCGCCTGCACCGGGCAGACGCGGGCGGCCTCCTTGACCATCGGGTCAGCCACGTCCTCCTCGTGGCCCGGCAGTAGTTCGCTGAAGCCGTCGTCGTCCTGGGTGAAGACCTTCGGCGCGGTCAGTGCGCACTGGCCGGCGCCGATGCACACATCCCTGTCGATACTGATCCGCATCACCACAGCTTCCTTTCCAGGAGGGGTCCGGTCACCACGCCACGGGCAGTTCGAGCATGCCCTGGATCGTGTCGCCGGGCTTGAACGGGATCTCGTCGACAGGTGCCGCCAGCCGCAGCCCCGGCAGCCGGTCGAAGAGGGTGCGCAGAGCGATCTCCAACTCCGCGCGCGCAAGGTTCTGACCGAGGCACTGATGGACTCCGAAGCCGAAGGCGACATGGTGGCGCGACTGCCGGCCGAGGTCCAGTTCGTCCGGCGACGGGTACGCGGCTTCGTCCCGGTTGATCACCGAAGTGGACAGTACGACGCCCTCACCTG
Source organism: Streptomyces sp. NPDC002785 (assembly GCF_040295565.1). Classification (NCBI taxonomy): domain Bacteria; kingdom Bacillati; phylum Actinomycetota; class Actinomycetes; order Kitasatosporales; family Streptomycetaceae; genus Streptomyces; species Streptomyces sp. NPDC002785. The sequence goes on from NZ_JBEOVN010000089.1 coordinate 5,756, forward strand.
CCCGGATGGTCACCCCACCCACCTCGATGTCCTCCGTCGCCACCCGTGAGATGCCGTCGGCAATGGACAAAAATCGCAGCAACTCCTCGACTGCGGCGGGCATCAGGTCCTCGGACGTGCGCAACCGGTGTAGCTGGTCCGGATACTGAAGGAGAGTGAACGTACCCAGCGAGATCATGTTCGCGGTCGTCTCGTGGCCCGCTACCAGCAGGATCTCGGCCAACTGGACCAGTTCGTCACGGCTGATGGTCCCGGGTTCGAGCTGCTGGGTGATGAGTTCGTCGAGCAGCCCCTCTCCCCGGTCGGACCGCTTGCGCTCGATCAGTGCCCGGAAGTACTCGTCGAGCGCCGCCCGCGCGGCCTCGATGTCCGCAGCCCCGGGACCGCGCAGCAGCGTTCGCGACTGGGCCTCGAAGAAGTCGTGGTCGGCGTACGGAACGCCGAGAAGCGCACAGATCACCATCGAGGGAACGGGCAGCGCGAAGGCGCTCACCAGATCGGTGGGCGGGCCCTGCTCGATCATGGCGTCCAGCAGCCGGTCCACGGTCTCCTGGATCCTCGGCCGCAATGCGACGGTCCGCTTCACGGAGAAGGTCGGGATCAGCATCCGGCGCTGCACGTTGTGCTCGGGGTCGTCGACGCCGATCAGTTCGATACGCCGTTTGGTGCTGAGGGCCACCCGCTCGGTGAACACCGGGAACGCGGGGTTCTCCCGGTCGGCCGACAGTCGCCGGTCGACCAGCAGCGCACGCGCCTCGGCATGCCCGGTCACCAGCCACACCTGGCGGCCGTCAAAGAGTCTGGCGGGAGACAGCGGCTGCTGCCCGTCGTTCTGTGGCCGGTATTCCGTCGGCGGGTGATACGGGCAGGTGCGGTCCTGCGGGAAGGAGACGGTCTCGGTGTCTGCCATGGCGGGCCTCGCAAAGAGGACGGAGGGAATGCTGCCGATCTCCCCCACTAGATGCCTCAGTCACCTAACCAGTCTATGCAATGTTCGGCCAACTCGCCGTGGAGGCGCCATCCGCTCCGTGCCCGGGTCATAGTTCGGGCCACCGACGGTCGTCGCCCCTGTGTGCGGTCTACGGGAAGCGTAACTCCGCTACCAGCGTCCCGCCCTGCGAGCCACCGGCGGCCACGGTCACGGCCGGAATCGTCCTGGCGCAAACCGCACCCATGCATGCCGCGGTCGAAGCCGCAGGCAGCGCGAAACCGGCAGCCCCGACGGCTGCTCCGGCCCGCGCCGCATCCCGTACCGTGCTCCTGCCGGCCGAGCCCGGTGGCGAAGACGTGCAGGTCAAAGTTGTGAGGAAGCGTCACGTGCAGCTGTTCCCGTCTCCGTCGCAGTCGCCCTGGCCCTGATCCGTGTCGTCGGGCCCGGCCGCGATCAGACCGGCGGTGTTCTGCGGTGCGAGCCAGTTGTAGTGTGCGGCGTTCCCTTCATCGAAGCCGCCCTGGCCGAACTTGCCTCCCGGCCGCGGATGGAAGCCGGGCCTGTCCGGAAAGCGGCCTCCTCGCCGCGCGGCTGGAGTCAGCCGGTCGAGGGGTTGAGGTGTTCTGCATTCGGAGCATGCATCACCGGATGCCCATCCCTGCAGAGCCGCTCCGAGGGAAGTCACGAGGCGGAAGAACGGGTGACAGAAAAATCTGAATAATGGTTCACTTCTTTCATGGCCTACCGCAAAACGCCCGCAGTGCAGAACCGGCTCGCCGCCTCGAAGGACCGCCTCATCCAGTGCGCCACGTCCGTCGTCGCCGACGTGGGGTGGGCGAACGCCTCCGTCACCGCGGTCGCCGCCGCGGCCGGAATGTCGGTCGGGTCCGTCTACCAGCACTTCCCCTCGAAAGGGGCCCTGGCCGTGGAAGTCTTCCGGCGCGCCTCGGCACGCGAGGTCGAGGTGCTCGGAGAAGTACTCCGGGACGGCAGCGGCGACGCGGCGGAACGACTCGCGTGCGGAGTCCGTGTCTTCGCCCGCCGCGCCCTGGAACACCCTGGACTGGCCTACGCCCTGCTCGCGGCCCCGGCCGAGCCCGCGCTGGGTGAGGCCCGTTCGGAATTCCGGCGCCGCTATCGCGCGGTGTTCACCGATGTGGTTCGCGAGGGCGTCGCCGCCGGTTTGTTCCCCCAACAGGATCCGCAGGTCACGGCCGCCGCGCTGACCGGCGCGATCGGAGAGGTGCTGGTGGACCCGTTGTCCGCTCCTACCGGCGACGCGGCCGATCATCTGGTCGCCGAGCTGATGGCGATGTCGCTGCGCTGCGCAGGCGCCCCCTCGGCCACCACCGACTGATGGCGCCCTCCCTGACTGGCAGTGAGCCCGCACTCGGGCGACCCGGGTCCCGGTCGGCTACGCGCGCTGCTGCTCCGTCCCGGCGCCGGGCACGTGCGCGATCGCGCACTGTCGGGCGGAACGCTGAACGTGTGCGGTGACTGGTACGACGGGGTAGACGTGCCCGACGACGGCTTCGCCCTCGCGGTCGGCGACGTCGTAGGCCGCGGCCTGGGGGCCGCCACCGTCATGAGCATGCTCCGCAGCGCATCGGTCGAGCAGACAGCGCTGCTCGGGCAGGCTGGTGGTCCGTCGGGCGGCGTGCAGACAGGCGTCGCGTGCGGCGACACGCCTTTGGGCATAGTTCTGAGCGTCCAGGCGGACTGGCGCGGGCCGGTCACGTCACGCAGCGTGCTCTCGCCACAGGACAGGGGCCCGCTCTCGGCTTCTGCCGTAAATCCCTGGCAGGCCCGACGTCGCTCATGAAGCCGTGCCTCGCGGGGCCGTCGGCCGACGGGTGGCCCATCAGCGACGGACGCACGACCCGCTGCGTTCACTGTTCCGCCGGGAAAACCCGGCCCCAGGCGCCGTACAGGTCGCCCGGTCCAGGCGTCGAAGACATGCCGACAGCCCGCTCGGCTCGCTCAGCTACCGTGTGCTACCAGCGTTCTTCCGGCTCCTGCCCTGCGACACAACGTCTCTCGGCGCAAGCCGTGTTGACGCCTGCCAATGTCCATGTTCACGCCTACTGCAATGCCTTCTCATGTCCGCACCGTGTGTGCGGACCGCGCGACGACCAATGGAGTGCACGTTGAGGACGACGTTCCGTTCTCGTATCACCGCCCGGCTCGGGCGCACCTACCTGTCCAGGATCCAGAAGTACGGGATCGGCTCTTCCACGATCAGGGTGCTGCCCGAAGACCTGCTGATGCTGCTGCGCAGGGATGGCCTGGACCCGGTGGACAGGCTGGCCGGGCTCCGGGCGAAGGCGCCGGTGTCCAAGGTCTCGCTGCCGTTCGGTATGGACGCCTGGGTGGTCACCGGCTACGAGGAGTCGAAAGCCGTCCTGGGATCGGCCGACGGGTTCAGCACCGACTTCGCCCACCTCGCCACGAACGCCGGCGTCGCAGCGGAGCAGAGCCCCGGCGGGCTCGGGTTCAGCGATCCTCCCGTGCATACGCGGCTGCGCCGGATCCTGACGCCGGAATTCACGATGCGTCGGCTGCGTCGCCTCACCCCCAGGATCGATGCCATCGTCGAGGAGCGCCTCGACGCGATGGAAGCCCGTCAGGGCCCGGTGGACCTGGTGCAGGAGTTCGCGCTGCCGATACCCTCCCTCACGATCTGTGAGCTGCTCGGTGTTCCCTACGAGGACCGCCAGGACTTCCAGCAGCTGGCCATGGACCGCTTCGACCTCTTCGGTGGGACGACCGCACCCTTCGGTGCCATGTCGGAGTCGCTGGCGTACTTCAGGAATGTGGTCAAGATGCAGCGCGAGGAGCCCGGCGACGGCCTGCTCGGCACGATCGTGAAGGAGCACGGCGACAGCGTCGACGACGAGGAACTCGCGGGCCTCGCCGACGGCATACTCACCGGCGGCTTCGAGACGACCGCCAGCACGATCGCCCTCGGTTCTCTCGTGTTGCTTCAAAACCAGCACGTCTTCGAGCGGATACGGACGGACGACGCAATGGCCGCGCGGTTCATCGAGGAGGTGCTGCGCTACCTCTCCGCAGTGCAGATCGCCTTCCCGCGGTTCGCCCGCGAGGACATAGAGATAGCGGGAGTGGTCATTCCCCGGGGCGACATGGTGCTCTGCTCACTGAGCAGCGCCAACCGCGACACGGCGTACATCATGGACGACGGACGCTTCGACCCGCACCGCAACACCTCAGGGCATCTCGCCTTCGGTTACGGGATCCACCGCTGCATCGGTGCCGAACTGGCGCGCATGGAACTGCGCTCCGCCTACCCGGCCCTGGCGCGGCGTTTTCCCCGGATGCACCTCGCCGTGCCGCCCCAGGACCTGGCCTTCCGTAAGCTGTCGATCGTCTACGGCATGGAATCGCTGCCGGTGCACCTGCGCTGAGGGGGCGGCACGCCCCCAGGGCACCGGCACATGTCACCAGAGCCGGCCCCCAAGTCACCTCGACCACGGTGTCGCGGCGTCGGGCGTCCGGCCTCGGTGACCTCGACCGGCAGCCCGGCCCGGATTGCGTTGTCCATCCCACTGCCCCACACAGCGACAGCGGGCCGTACGCGGGCCGGCCCCCGGTCGGCGCTGCGGAGTCGTCCGACTACCAGGTGACTGTGATCCGCTGAGGACTGCGAGATGTGCTGCCGCGTCGCCACTCCACGCTGTCGGCGGGTCGCGCCAGCCGGAGGCCGGGGAAGCGGGCGGCGAGCCGGTGCAGGGACAGTTGGAGCTCGAGCCGGGCCAGCCAGGCGCCCAGGCAGTAGTGCGGGCCGGCGCCGAACGACAGAGTGGGGGCCTCCAAGGGTGCGAACAGGTCGGCGAACTGCCGGGGCGGGAACACATCGGGGTCACGGTTGGCCATGCCGCAGTCGGCGAGAACCACCGAGCCCGCCGGGATGGCCACGCCGCCGACCTCCGCATCGGCGGCGGCGTGGCGCGCGGTCCCACGGTCGTCGCCGAGCGGAACCAGGTGCAGCAGCCGCTCGGCCATCGCCCCGGCGGCTTGTTCGTCCGCGCCGAGACGGGCCCAGCTTTCCGGCCGCTCGCCGAGCAGGTAGAGCAGGGAGTTGCCGAGCATCGTCATCGTGCTGTCGTGTCCGCCCACCACCAGCCCGCATACGAGGTCGACCAGTTGCCCCTCCGGGATACCGCCCTCGTCATCGGCCGCCCGGACGAGCACGCTGGTCAGATCGTCGCCCGGCGCGCTGCGACGCTCGGCCAGCAGCGCGCTTCCGAATGCGGCGAACTCGGCCAGCGCCGACTCCATCTCCTCCTTGGGGTGGGAGCCGTCGGAGAAGGCGTACTGGCTCCAGTGGCGCAGCCGTTCCCGTGCCGGGGCGTCGAGACCCATCAGTCTGCTGATCACCTCTACCGGGAGCGGAAGGGTGAAGCGAGCCACCAGATCCACCGGCGGTGTGCTGTCGGCGAGTTCGTCCAGGCGCTGCTCCACGATCGACGCGATCCAGGGCCGCCAACGGGCGACGGCCCTCGGCGTGAACGCACGGCGCAGGGTGCGACGCAGGCGCAGATGGTCCTCGCCGTCCTGGTTGAACATCAGGTCGAGGCTGCCCACCAGACCGGATTCGCCCGACAGGTTTGGGGCGTCCGGTGCGTGGAGCTGTGCACGTCCGAATCGGGTGTCGGTCAGGACCATGCGTACGTCGGCGTACCGGCTCACCAGCCAGGCCTGGCTCCCATCGGGTAACGCAACGGGCCTGGGCGGTCCGGGTGGATCGAACTTCAGACGGTGCAGAGGGAGCGACGGCGGGCCGGTAATGGCGTAGGTGTCGTCGGAGCGGGGCACGGGACCTCCTGGCGCACGGGTACGGAAGGGGCTGCGGCTGGACAAGCGGGTGGATGGGCGGACGGGCGGGAAAAGGATTCGGGGACGACAGCGGTCAGAGCTCGACCAGCACCTTGCCCCGGCTCGCTCCCGTGTCCTTGTAAAGACTCCGATAGGCGTCCGGAATGTTCTCGAAGCCGTGGTGGAGGGTGTGTCCGCAGCGAACCTCGCCCCGCCGGATCCTGCCGCCGAGCTCATCGTGGAGCGCGCGCCAGTTCTGATCGGTGAACCATTCCAGCGAGAAGATGCCGCGTACGGATGTGCGCGGGAACATGATGTACGGCAGCAGCCGTGGACCGGTGACCTCCCGGCCGACCTGAGTGGCCCACTGCCAGCACACGGCCACCTGACTGCCGACGTTGAGCATGGAGAACACGGCATCGGTCACCGTGCCCCCCAGATTGTCGAAGTACTTGTCGACTCCGTCCGGTGCGACCCAGGTGAGAGCTTCCCGTACGGCTTCGGCGCTGTCCCCGTGCCGGTAGACGACGACCGCGTCGAATCCCAGCTCGTCGAGGTAATCCGCCTTCTCCGCCGTCGAAGTGGTTCCCACCACGCGGGCGCCCGCGAGCTTGGCCAGCTGGCCGACCAGCGAACCGACGGAGCCGGAGGCACCACTGATCACGACGGTGTCTCCCGAGCGGACCGACATGAACTTGGTCAGGGTGCCCCAAGCCGTCATACCGGGACCGCCCATGACACTCAACGCGGTGGGGAGCGGAAGCGCGTCGTCGTACCAGCTGGGGTCCAGGCGGCGGAAGGCGGGAAAGACCATCGGAAACGTCCCGGTCTGCCAGGGGGTGGCCGCGCCGTTACTGATGAGATGGGTGCGCCAGCCGCCGAACCCCTGCACCAGATCACCGGGGCGGTGGGCCGCCAGTGGACCCGCTTCCAGCACCTCCATGATCGAGTCGGCGCCCATGTGCGCGCCGAGAGGAGTGTCCAGCGCGATGCCCTGGAGGTAGGGGTCCACTGAAACGTAACGCGTCCTCAGCAGCATCTCGTCCGGTGCGAGGTCGACGTCGAGATCCTCCTCGACCAACCCATAGACCCTCTCGACGTCGGGAACGCCTTCGATGTGCTCACGTACCACCCATTTCCTGGCCCTCATCCCATTCCCTTTCTCTCCACAGGAGACAAGCGGCCCTCCATGACGGACTGCGCGTCCGGTCGGGGCCCCACCGGAACGACCAGATGGGTGGGGGGCGGCCCGCTCTCGTCGACGAACGCGGTGAAAGTCCGGCCGTCGTCCCGGCAGATGAACTGCATGACGTGCCGGCCTGCCGCCGCCGCGCGGATCAGGCCGCCCGTCGTCGCCCATACACCGGACTGGTAGAAGTTCCGCAGTCCCGGCAGGCCGGGGCCGTGCTTCTTGATGAGCGTCTCCAGCGTTTCCCCGCTCTCCACGAAGGGCTGCCAGCCGAGCACCGTGCCGTCGTAGTTGCCCGTGTAGCGGACCTGTGTGAGAGGGCTCGACACATCGCGCACGGCGATCGAGTCCGCGATGCCGGGGTGGCGCCGTTCCAGGAATGCCACGAGTACGTCGCGGGCCCGCCGCTTGGCCTCGTAGTACCCGCGGCCGTGGCGTACCGGCAGCGTGTGGAGTTCCTGGCCGCCGCGGGTCCGGGTCGCCTGCTCCGGGCCTTCGTCCAGGGCTCGCCAGGGGGCGATGTCGCAGAAGTAGGTGACGTACGCGATGCTCGTCCCACGTGGGGAGAGTTCCGGGTAATGCCTGCTGCGGAACTGGACGTTGATGCTCGGGTGCCGGATGCCGGTCAGGCCGGCTGCTTCCGCTTCGTCGAGCAGGTAGGTCGTGCAGGGGGCGGCGTCGGGGAAGTCTCGACGGAGGCCGAGGAAGAGTGTGAAGTATCCGGGGAACACCATGCCGGGTTCACGGATGGTCCGGGTGTAGAGGCGGCGGTACGCCTCGTTGAGGTAACGGCCACCGAGCAGATCCATCATCGTGGTGCGGCCGTCGCAGGCCGAGACGACGATGTCGGCGTGCAGTTCGCTGCCGTCGCTCAGCCGTACCCCGACTGCACGGTCGTCTTCGACCAGCACCTTTTCGACCTTGGCGTTGTAGGTCACTTCGCCGCCGAGCCTGCGGTAGCGCCGCTCGATGGACTCGGCCAGTCCAAGCGATCCGCCCTCGGGGACGCCCGCGGAGAGGTTCGCATGCGAGGCGAGCTGGAAGTGGAACGGCAGCACCGGGAACGCCGGATGCTTCTCGTACAAAATGAAGTTGAACGCCTCACGCAGCAGAGGATCCTTGAACCTCGCCGAGTAGTCGGTCATCAGTACGCTGATGGATTTGCGCACGACATTGAAGTACGGGACGAAGGAAGCCAGCATCCGCCATCGCTCCAGCGTCGGCATCAGACCGACCGGTTTGAGGAACGGATAGACGGCGAGGCATTTGCGAAAGGCGCGCAGTTGCTTGCAGAAGTCCCGGATCAAAGGGGCGTCGGCGGGCGAGATGTCCGTCAGATGGGCCTGCAGGCGGTCGGGGTCGGAGTAGAAGTAAACGGCCCGGCCGCACTGGCCGCGCACGACGTTGAACACATCGAAATGCCGTACCTCCTTGCCCTGCAACGCGCCCAGCTCCAGCCAGATCTGGTGCATCTCATTGCCGGGGCCGCTGCCGAGGAGCCAGCTGACACAGGGATCCAGGGTGAAGTCGCCGCGGTCCCAGGCGGTGCAGCAGCCACCCGGCAGTTCATGCATCTCCAGGACATGGGTGCGATAGCCGTTCATCCGGGCGTAGCAGCCGGTGGACAGACCACCGAGCCCTGCACCGATGATGATCATCGACTGTCGTCGTTCGGAACGCGACACGAACCTGTTCTCCTCGGTGTTCATGTGCGGGTTTCCCCGCGCGCGGACCATCTGTCGAGCTGCGGCAGTCGGCCCAGCTTTCCGGGATGCCATGGCTCGCCGCCTTGACTCTCGAACGCCGTGAACCCGCGTTCCAGCTCTTCGCAGAGGTACTGGACGACGAAGCGGCCGGTCGACGCGGCACGGATCAAGCCGCCCATGCCGACCCACTGCCCGGCCATGGAGAATCCGCGCAGGCCCGGCAGGCGCATGCGGTCCTTGCCCACCAGCTTGGCCGCGATGCCGTCGGCCTCGGAGAATGCCTTCCAGGCCAGAATGGAGCCGTCGTGGTTGCCCGTGTAACGCCGGGTCGTCGCTGGGGAAGCGACATCGATCAGCTCGATGCGCTCGGCCGTTCCTGGCAGGCGGCGTTCCAGGAAGTTCCTTACGAAGTCGGCCACTTGGCTCTTCTTCGCCCGGTACTCCTTGCGGTCGACGGCGCGCAGTGCCTTCCAGTAGGCGAAGTCGCTGAAGTAGGTGCAGTGGACCACCGATCTTCCGGGCGGGGCGAATCCGTCCGAGTACTGGGAGCGCAACTGGACCACCAGACTGCTCTGAAGTGCGCCGGGCAGTTGGGCGGCATCCTCGGGAGAGAGCAGGTACGTGGTGCTGTGTGCCCGGTCGGGGCCAAGGTCTCCCTGGACCCCGACGAAGGCCGAGACCACCGCGGGGAACAGGGTGCCCGGACGATACAGCAGCTCGTTGTAGAGCTTGTCGATCCGCGGCCCGGTGAACCGGCCCTGCAGGAGACCGTGGATCGTAGTGTGGCCGTCACAGGCCGAGACGACATGGTCGGCGTAGTACCGTCTGCCGTTGCGTAGTTCGATGCCGACGGCACGCCCGTCCTCGACGAGGATCCGCTCGACCCGTGCCCGGTAGCTGATCTCACCGCCCAGCGTCTTGTACCGCTCCTCGATCGACCGGGCCAGTCCCAGCGAACCTCCTTGCGGGAAACCGGCGTTGTCGTGATGGGCGCTGGCCATGTTGAACAGGTAAGGGAGCAGCGGGAAGCCCTCCGGGTCCTGGAAGAAGATGTTGCGGAACGCCCGGCGCAGCAACGGGTCCTGGAACCGGTCGGCGAATTGGTGCATCGGTGTCGCCGCCGTCCGCCAGAACAGGCGGAACGCGGGCAGGACGGTGCGTAGCGTCGCCGCTCGCTCGCGTACGGTCCGCAGGGCGGGGGCGGTCAGGAACGGGTACAGCTCGATGTCGATGAATCGCCGCAGATCGCGGCAGAACGAGCGGATCAACCGGGCATCGGCGGGCGAGAGATCCAGCAGGTGCCGCTCCAGCCGGTCCGGGTCGTTGTAGAAGACCACCGACCGGCCGGTCTCGTCGACGACTCGGTTGAACATCTCGAAGTTGGTGACGGTCTTGCCGTCGAGCGCCCCCAGTTCGCGCCACACCTGGTGGGCGTCGTTGCCGGCGGCCGTGCCGATCAGCCACTCGATGCAGTAGTCGAAGATGTAGCCGTCGCGCGACCAGGCCGTGCAGCAGCCCCCGGGCAGCACATGCTTTTCGAAGATGCGGGACCGCATCCCGTTCATCTGCGCGTAGCACCCGGTGGACATTCCGGCGACGCCGGCACCGATCACGATGACACGGGGTCTGCCGTCCGGCTCCCGCTCATCGGCACTCCACGCGTCGCCCGCGTCACCGGCCATCGAAGCCGCCCTCCTGGAGGATGCCGCGCACCAGCTCGGCGTTGCGGGCCACATGCTTGGGGTCGAGCATGTCGGCGTGGATTCCGGAGCCGCGCAGCAGGCCCGTCGCCGTGGTGGAGCTGCCGTGCCAGGTGCCGCGTGCGTCCGCGGCGTAGAGCGCTGTCTTCTCCTCGTCCGTGACAACGCTGACTGTCGCGGACACCACACCGAGGTTTGGTGTGCGGCCGCAGAACGCCAGGTACTCCGCGGCGTGGTCAAGGGTTTCGCGGGCGACGATCTCCGAGCCTGTGTGTTTGAGCAGGTGTTCGGCCAGTTCCGCTTCGAAGAACTCGAAGTGTTCGCGGCCGGGGACATAGGGCTCCAGGATGCGGTGCGAGTCCAGGACGATCACATGGGCGACGTCGCGTCCCCTGCCTTCGAGCTCCTTGGCCACCTCGAATGCGAGGTTGCCTCCGAGGGAGTAGCCGAGCAGCAGGCATCTGCCCTCGGGCCGGAGGGATTCGACGAGGTCGGCGTAGCGGGCCACCTTGTTCTCGCCCGGTACGTAGTTGAAGGCGATCAGCCGGTACTCGGGCAGCTGGGCGGCGAACGTCCGGTAGACGAGTCCGTGGCCGCCCGCCGGTGGGAAGCAGAACACCGTCGGCTCCCGGTCGCTGTTGAAGCTCAGGTAGGGCAGGTCGTCCCAGCTGCCGCCGGTGGCGAGACGCTCCACCGTCGCGGCCATCCCGTGCAGGGTTGTGACCCGGTACAGGAGGCTGACGGGGATGCCGACGCCGAACTCCTGCCGCAGCCGGTGGATCAGCTCGATCAGCTTGATGGAGCTGCCGCCGGCCTCGAAGAACTCGTGCGTCAGGCCGACCCGCTCCAGCCCGAGCAGCTCCCTCCAGTGCCGGGCCATGCTCTCTTCGAACGGTGTGCCGAGCATCTCCTCCGGCTCGTCCTCGGCGCCGAACCGGGGTGTCGGCAGGCCGGCGACATCAATCTTTCCGTTGGCGGTCAGTGGCAGTTCCGGTAGGGCGATGAAGTGCGAAGGAACCATGTACGCGGGCAGCAGTCCCGTGAGGTGCCGACGTAGCGCGCGCCGGTCCAGCGCTGCTCCGTCCGCCGGTACGCAGTAGGCGCAGAGCGCGTCCTCTCCCCTGGCGTCGGGGCGTACCGTGACGACCGTCCGGGCCAGCTGGGGCCACTGGGCGAGGTGTGCCTCGATCTCGCCGATCTCGATCCGATGGCCGCGGAGCTTGACCTGGTCGTCGACCCGCCCGAGCAGATGGACCCGGCCGTCCGCGTCCCAGCGCGCCGCGTCGCCGCTCCGGTAGAGACGTACGGGTTCGGCGCCCGGCTCCCGGCTCAGTGTCCGGGTCACGAACCGCTGGGCCGTCTGTGCGGGGTCGCCCGCGTAGCCGAGTGCGACCCCGTCGCCACCGATCCACAGTTCGCCCGGCACACCGGGCGGCACGGGCTCGCCGTGCCGATCGAGCACGTGGAGCGTGCTGTTGCTCAGAGGGCGCCCGATCGGCACCGTCCGGCCGGGTTCGAGGTCGTCGACGGGTCCTTCGAAGAAGGCGCTGTCGATGGTGGCCTCGGTGACGCCGTAGGAGTTGATCAGGCGGGTGTGCGGTCCGCACAGGTCGCGCAGCCGTCGGTATTCCCCGGTCTTCCACGCGTCGGACCCGACGACCAGCAGACGCATGAAATCCATCCGCAGGCCCTGGCGTTCGCAGTGGTCCATGAGGCCGCGTACGACAGCGGGGACGAACTCCGCACAGTCGACGTGCTCGTCGCGCATGGTCCGGTACAGGCGTTCGGTGTCGAAGAGCAGATCGCGGTCGACGAGTACCAGGTTGCCGCCCGAGCACAGCGCACGCACCAGGTCACCGGTGAAGACGTCGAACGACGGGGCCGCCATCTGGAGGTGAACCCGCACGTCACGGTCCAGCTTGTACTCCTGGAGCCAGGCTCCGTACGCCGAGGCGAGGTTCCGGTGGCTGACCCGGACGGCCTTGGGGTGCCCGGTGGAACCGGAAGTGTGGATGACATACGCAGGTGAGTCGAGGCCTGCCAGGTCCTCGGCGCCGGACGCCCCGCGGCCGTCGGCCTCGGGCGCCGCCTCGTACAGCTCGCGCAGGGTCAGCGTCTTGGCCGGCAGTCCTGCCATCCGGTCCCGGCAGGCGTCGTCCTCGACGACGACGAGGGTGGCGGCCGTCGTCCGCACGGTGTGGGCGACGCGGTCGGCCGGGTGGTCGGGCGGGATCGGGAGATAGGCGCCACCGGCCTTGAGCACCGCGAGCAGCGCGACGACCAGGTCGGACGACTTGTCCAGGCACAGCGCCACCACGGAGCCGGCTCCGGCCCCCAGCCCCTGCAGTCGCCTGGCCAGCTCCCCGGAGAGACGGTCCAGTTCCGCATACGTCAGCCGAAGGGCCGTACCGTGATGCACCGGGACCGTGACGGCGACAGCGTCCGGGCACCGGGCGGCGACCGCGCTGATCAGCTGATGCACCGGGCGGACGCCGTCCGCCTCGGGCGCTCCTGCTCCAGGGGGCAGGGCTGCGCGCCCGGCGCCGCTCCACTCACCGACCAGCCGCTCACGCTCCTGTGCGCCCAGCATCTCCAACCGTGTGGTGAGGTGATCGGCCGGTGCCCGGGTCATGCTGTCGAGCAGTGTGGTGTAGTGCGATGCCATCCGCCGCATGGTCTCCGGCAGAAACAGGTCGGTGTTGTACTTGAGAACGCAGTGGAACCGATGCTCCGCCTCATCCTCGTAGACGGACAGAGTGACATCGAACTGTCCCTCTTCCTCGGGGAGTTCGATGTATTCGAGCCGATAGCCGTACTTCTCGGTGGCGACCTTGTGGGTCAGCAGGATGAACATGGCCTGGAACACCGCGGAGCGGCTGGGGTCGTGCTGCAGCCCCAGCTTGTCGACCAGCAGGACGAACGGGTACTCCTGGTTGTCGAGACCGCCCAGCACGGTCGTACGGACCTGTTGCAGCAGCTGGGCGACTGAAGGTGCGCCGGACAGGTCCGCGTGCAGCGGGAGCGGGTTGACGAAGTAGCCGTAGACGGAGGCGAACTCCTGCTCGGTCCGGCCGGTGACCGGGCTGCCCACGACGACGTGGTCCTGACCGGAATACCGCTGCAGGAGCACGTAGTAGGCGCTGAGCAACACCATGAACGGGGTCACGTCGTGCTCGCGGGCCAGGGCGTGAACGCGGGCGGTGAGAGCCGTGTCCAGTACGAAGAACTCCGAGGCCCCGTTGTGTGTCTGCACGGCCGGACGGGGCTTGTCGACGGGCAGCTCCAGGACCGGTACCTCGGCCGGCAGATGCGAACGCCAGTAATCGAGCATGCCTTGCGCCGCGGGACCGGCCAGGAAGCGGTTCTGCGCGTTGAGGAAGTCCAGATAGCGCGCGGTGACCGGCGGCAGCGAGGGCACACGGCCCTGGCGCAACCCCTCGTACACCGCGAGGAGCTCCTCGATGAAAGTGAACGTCGAGATCGCGTCGGAGACGATGTGATGGACCGCCTTCATGATCACCCAGCGGTCGTGGCCACGCTTGAAGAGGCGGAAGCGGAAGAGCGGGTCGCGTTCCAGGTCGTACGGCCTGCGGTACTCGGCCACGATCGTACGGTGGATCTCCTCCCATTCCTGGTCCTGCACGTCGAACAGCGCGATGTCCGGGCTCCGGTCCGACGACACCAGCTGCAGCGGCAGACCGTCCACCGTAAGGAAGTTGGTCCGCAGCGCAGGGTGGCGCGCGACCAGGCAGCGGACGGCCTCGAACATCAGGTCGGGGTCGAGAGCGACGCGTACCTCGACCGCGCCTCCGATGTTGTACGCGTAGCCCTCGGGGTTGAGCTGCCTGAGGAACCACAGGGCCTTCTGGTTCTGCGTCAGCGGATGGCGGAACTCGTCCTCGAAGACCTCCACCGCCGCCGTGTCGTCATTGCCGGCTGCCAACGCCACCGACTCGGCCAGGGCGTCGTGGAGCTGTGCGGTCAGCTCGCCGGCCGATGTACCGCTCAGCAGAGCCACCACGGGGGGAGCGACGCCGAGCTCGGAGCTGAGCCGGGCTCGCAGCTCCATCGCCAGGAGCGAATCGAGTCCCAGCGCGTTGAGGCCGGTCTGCGGATCGATCTGATCCGGGCTCGTCCGGAGCACCGAGGCGGCCACTGCGGTGAACCGCCGGGTCACCAGGGCGAGGCGCTCCGTCGCGTCCGCGTTGCGGAAGGTGTCGAGGATGCCGTCACTCGTCCCGTTGGCCGTCGCGGCTGTGGCTGTCGCCGCCAGTTCGGCCACCAGCGAGGGCGGCGAGGCGTACCAGGACAGGAACACCGGCCAGTCGACGACCGTCGCGACGAGCAACTGGGCCCGGTCCTGGCCGATGACGCGTTCCAGGACCGCCATGCCGACGTCCGGTGCGAGTGAGCTCATCCCACGGCTGTGGAGATAGTGGTCGACGAGCCCCAGCTCCTCGATCATGCCGGTGGCCCACGGTCCCCAGTCCACGCTCAGCCCCGGCAGGCCGAGCGCCCGACGGTACTGGGCCAGCGCGTCCAGGAACGCGTTCCCGGCTGCGTAGTTCGTCTGACCCGCCGTGGTCAAGAGAGAAGCGATCGAGGCGAACAGGACGAAGTGGTCGAGTGGTTCGTCCCGCAGATGCCGGTGCAGCAGATACGCACCCACGGCCTTGGGGTCGTGGGCCTCGGCGAACGTCCGGTGGTCCATGTCCGCGACGAGTGTGTCGCGGACCTGCCCGGCCAGATGGAACACTCCGCGTACCGGAAGCGGGTCGGTGAGCCGGTGAGCTTCGAGCCAGGCCGTGAACGCGGCCTCATCGGTGATGTCGAGCGGTGCCAGGACGACCCGTGCGCCGAGCGCCTCCAACTCCTTGACGAAGGCCACGGCGCGGCCTTCTGCAGTGGCGGGATCGAGACCGCGCCAGGCGGAGCGCTCCGGCAGCGCGGTGCGTCCGATCAGGATCAGACTGCGCGCCCCACGCCGTACGAGTGTCCGGCAGAGCAGCCGCCCGAGCGCCCCGAAGGCGCCGGTGACAAGGTAGTTCGCATCGGCGCGCAGACGCAGCGGAAGGGGGCGCGTCAGCCCTTCGGCCCGCCGCACCCGGCTTGTGAAGCGGCCGGCGCCACGCAGCGCGATCTCCTCCTCGTCGTCGGCCAGGACCTCGCGCAGCAGCGCCTGCGCCTCGGCCTCACATCCCTCGTCTCCCTGCCGGCCGGGATCCAGATCGATCAGCTTGCCACTGTGGGAGATCAGCTCCTGGTGCCTGAGCACCCGGCCGACCCCCCACGCGGGGGCCCCCAGAGGTTCGACGGTCTCGCCGGGCTCGACGTGCTGCGCGCCGCGGGTCACGATGTGCAGCCGGCCGCCGGCCCCGTGGCGAAGCAGCGTCCGGGCGAGCGCGATCAGCGAGTAGGCCCCGGTGCCGCTGTGCCGTACGAGGTCCTGCCGCGAGGCCTCACCGAGGTGTGGCAGGTCGAGATTCCACAGATGCACGATGGTGCCGAAGGACGGCCTGCCGTCCTCGCCGTTGCTGCTGTCCATGCCCAGGTCGCCGAAGAGCTGCTCCAGGTCCGCGGCGGAACCCGGGGCGACAGTGAATTCCCTTCCGTCGTCCCCCTTCCGGTACGAATCTCCCGGACGCACGAGGTGGCAGCGCTCGCCGCGCGCGGCGAGCAGGGCGCTCAGGGCGTCGCCGACGCCTTGCCGATCGGCGAACACCAGCCAGTCGCTGCTGGTGGAGACGGGGTTGTCGGAGTCGGCCTCGTTCTCGGCGGCGTCGAAGGGCCTGTCGATCCAGACGGTCTCGGCGAGCCAGGAATCAATCGTGCCGAGTCCGACCGCCGTGGACGCCTTGTCCACGGCGGCTGCGCGGAAGCCACTGATGCCGCCCAGAGGTTCACCGCAGTCCGCGTAGACGTCGATGTCGCCGACCAGCTCGTCCCCGTCGCTGCGGGTCACCGTGGCATGCACCCAGATCGGCTGGTCTCCCACCGGGGTGAGGCACACCTCGCCGATCGACAGGGGCAGGCGGATCCCGGAGGTCTGCCGGTCCGCACCGTCGTCGAGGAGCTGCGTCGTCAGCAGTGACTGGAAGCAGGCGTCGAGCAGCACGGGATGGATGTGGTGTCGGGCCGCTTCGTCACCGATAACCGCGGGCGGACGGAGCCGGGCGAGTACCTCACCCGAACCGATCCACACCTCTTCGATGGCCCGGAACGCGGGGCCGTAGTCGTAGCCCAGGGCGGCCAGCTCCGCGTAGCAGTCCTTTCCGTCCAGCCGCCGCAGGGTACGTGTCCGGAGGGCGGCGGTATCGACAGGGGGGCCGGCCGGGCGCGGTTGCCCGGAGCGGACGACACCGCTGGCGTGCACCGCCCGGTCGGCCTCGCCCTCCCCTGCCGAAGCGATCGTGAACGTCGCGTTCTGCGACGAGAACGTCAGACGCACGGCCCGGTCCTCGCCCTCGGGCAGGAAGAGCGCTTTGCGGAATTCGATGTCTGCCAGCACGACGTGGGTGCCGCCGGTCAGGGAGCGGACCGCCTGCGTGGCCATCTCCAGGTACCCCGCTGCCGGGAAGACCACGGTGGACTGGATGCGGTGGCCGTCGAGGTAGGGCAGCCGCTCGGTGTCCAGTGTCGTGTGCCAGGTCGGCTCGGTGTGTGTCGTGCGACGGCCCAGCAGAGGGTGGTCGGCGTGGCCGAGGCGGACCTGCGCCACTGGGGCAGGCTCCGTCCAGTAGCGGTCGCGCTTCCACGGGTAGCGGGGAAGGGCCACCGGAGTGCCCACCGGGTGCAGGGTGTCCCATGCGACGGGGACGCCGAGGTTGTGCAGCTCTGCCAGCGAGGCGGCGAAGCGCTCGGGTTCGTTCTCCTGTCGGCGGATCGACGGAAGGGTGCGTACAGCCGTCTCCCGGCCGTCGAGACACTCACGGATGGAGTGGCCGAGCACCGGATGCGGACCGATCTCCAGGAACAGCCCGTACCCGTCGTCGGCGAGCCGGTCGACGGCCGAGCGGAAGCGGACCCGGTCGCGGACGTTCTTCCACCAGTAGCCCCCGTCCAGCTCACTGCCGTGCGCCGTGCCCTCCTGACCCGTCAGATACAGCGGAACCGTCGCAGCCCGGGGGTCCAGCCCGTCCAGTGAGGTCAGCAGTTCGTCCTTGATCGCCTCCATGCCCGCGCTGTGGTACGGGACCTGCACTGTCAGGAACTTGGCGAAGATCTGCTCGGAGCGAAGCCCGTCCGCCAGCTCGGCCAGCGCATCCCGGTCCCCGGCCAGCGTGACCGCCGAGGGGCTGTTGACCGCGGCCACGGACACCCGGTCCCCGTACGCGCCCGCCCGGAGCTGTGCCTCCTTCTCGGACAGACTCACGGCGAGCATCGTGCCGGTCCCGGTCAGCTTCTGCTGGAGCCGGCTGCGGTGCACCACGATCCTGACCGCGTCCTCCAGGGTGTAGACCCCCGCCTCGTAGAAGGCGGCGATCTCGCCGGTGCTGTGACCGACCACGGCATCGGGCCGCACACCGTACTGGCGCCACATGGCCGCGAGTCCCACCTGCAGTGCGAAGTTGGCCGGCTGCGCAAGCCATGTCTCGCCCATGCGCGATCCGGCTTCGTCGGCCGTCATCTCCTCGATCAGGGACCAGCCCGCGAGCTTGCGGACGGCCAGGTCGCAGCGGGTGACCGCGTCCCGGAACACCTCATCGCCCTCGAACAGTTGGCGGCCCATGCCCCACCACTGCGGCCCCATTCCGGTAAACACCCAGACCAGGCCGCGCTGTTCGACGTCGAGCTGCCTTCCCTGGACCACCCGGGGGTGAGGTTCATCCCGCAGGAAGGCGGCGAGCCCCTCCTTCAGATCGGCCCGTGAGGAGTACACGACGGAGAGCCGCGACTCAAGGTGCTGACGGCGGCGTGCAAGCGTGTATCCGAGGTCGGGCAGCGACACCTCGGGCCCGTGGACCCCTGCCAGCTCGCGGTGGATGCCCGCCGCCAGCTCCGGCAGGGCATCCGGGGTCCGGGCGGTCAACGGAAGGAGATTCCAGGCCCGTTCGCCGGGCGCGCTCGGCTGTGCTTCGCGCTCGGGTGCCTGCTCCAGCACGACATGCGCGTTCGTGCCGCCGAAGCCGAACGCGTTCACCCCGGCCCGTGCGGGGCCCTCGTGCTCGGGCCAGTCGGTCGGCTCGGTCGGGATTCGGTACGGGGAGGACTCCCGGTCGATGGCGGTATTGACCCGCTCCAGGTTGATGTGGGGCGCAATACGGCGGTGCTTGAGGCAGAGAACGGTCTTGATCAGTCCGGCGATGCCCGCTGCCGCTTCGGTGTGCCCGATGTTCGCCTTGACCGACCCGACGTAGCACGTGGCACCGGGTCTGCGACCGACAGCCAGCGCCCGGCTCAGTGCGTTCGCTTCGACCGGGTCGCCGACAGGCGTCGAGGTGCCGTGTGCTTCCACGTACTGCAGGGCGCCGGGAGTGATGCCGGCTCCGGCACAGACGCGTTGGATGAGGGCGACCTGGGCATCCGCGCTGGGCACGGTGATGCCATTCGTGCGGCCGTCCTGATTGACCCCCGTGCCGAGGATCACTGCGTGGATCGGATCGCCGTCGCGTACGGCGTCGTCCAGCCGCTTGAGCGCGACCATTCCCACGCCCTCGGCCCGTACATAGCCGTTGGCCGTGGCGTCGAACGTACGCGAGCGGCCGTCGGGCGACAGGAAGCCGCCCTTCGTCTCAGCGATGGTGTACTGCGGTGCCGCATGCAGCAGGACGCCACCGGCCAGCGCGAGATCGGTCTCCCGGTTGTTCAGGCTCTGGCAGGCGAGATGCACCGCGACCAGGGAGGAACTGCACGCGGTATCGACCGACAGGCTGGGACCTCGGAAGTCGAAACAGTACGAAAGACGGTTCGAAACCATCGTCATCATGGTGCCGGTGGCGGTGTGCGCGGCAAGTGAGGCAAAGCTCAGGTCGGAGAACTGGAGGATCTTGTAGTCCAGCGTGAACGCGCCGACGAACACGGCGGTATTGCTTCCGGCAAGCTCCGAGGGCAGCTGACCGCCGTCCTCCAGCGCCTCCCAGGCCACCTCCAGCAGCTTGCGCTGCTGAGGGTCCATGTGGTCGGCCTCACGCGGGCTGATGCCGAAGAAGCCGGGGTCGAACTCGTCGAAACCGTCGATGTATCCGCCTCGGCCGCCGATCAGGCGTCCGGGTTTCTCCTTGTATCTGCTGCCGAGCGTCGTGACGTCGTAGCGGTTTTCCGGTGTCGGTGTGATGCAGTCCTTGCCGTCCATGAGGTTCTGCCAGTACGTGCGGTGGTCCGATGCACCGCCGGGCAGTCGGCAGCCCATGCCGATGATCGCTACTTTGTCGCTCACAGAGGCACTGTTCACGTCGGGCAAGGTCGTACTCCTCAAGTCGTGGCGCAGCGGCACGGCATGGATGCGGGAGGGCAGTGCGGTTTCCAAAGAAGAGAGGCCGGTCAGGCGGAACCGGGCCCGGCCCTCTTCGCACGGCGCCAGGGGTGGAGAAGGGTGGTGGCGATCTCGCCGGTAGGGGGGAACAACTCGGGGTCGCCGATTCCGACCGCGATCGGCTCACGGCCGGACCGCCAGGTGTAGCTGTCGAAAAGGTGGTCCCAGATCGACAGATCCGAGCCGTAGTGGCCCGCCTCGGACAGATCGGTGCTGTGGTGCAGGCGGTGTTGTTCGGGGCTGGCGAGCACATGGTTGAGCCGGCCCATGCGCACGTCGATGTTGGCGTGGACGAAATAGCCCTGGGCGGCCACGAATATACCCACGACGAAGACGGAGTCGTGGGAGAACCCGACCAACCCCAGGGACAGTTGAACGACCCCCTGCGCAAGGACGATGTCGAGAACGTGATTGACACCGTTATTGCCGACGTTGACTTTTTGCGGCACGTGGTGCACACCATGCAGTCGCCACAATATCGGGTTGGCATGACCCAGTCGGTGCACGAGATAACTGGCCAGCGAGCCGGTCAGCAGGGCTGCGGGAATTTCTGCCCAGAGGTTGAACATCTGTTCGCCGGGTGTCGCCGCGGAGACGACTGCCGTTACCGCATATTGCGCCAGGGCGCTGGCCGCCATCGTCAGCAGGAAGTAGACGCCGTACGAACGCCATTCGCTGGGGCTCGGGTGCCAGGCACGCTGATATGGAATCAGACGTTCGAGAACGGTGAGGTAGGCGATGGTGCCGACCAGAAAGAGCGGGCTCACTCGCTCGGGATCCCAGTCGAGACTCAGCGCCGCCGCGGCCACCGAAACCGCGGCCACCAGCAGGAACGGGTACGCCAGCACACGGAGAACAGCACGCGCCGAAGGCACGAGCGAGCTCTCCCGCTGCACGGGACCGGAATCGTTCTGCGGATCACCGCCGGGCAGTGGTTCGCAACTTTCCATCCGCAGCACCTTTACAAAGGAACCAGTGCAGAAGAATGCACAGACCTCGAAGGAGGAACTGATGACTCCCTGCGGGCGCGCTGGACCGACGCGTCGGACGTCAGTATCACGCACCAAACGAATTCGCACCTGGAGACTGATGTGAACTGCCTTGCAGACCCGGCGAACCGGAGCGGGGCCGCCGGGCGATCCCGCCCTGTTTGCTTTTCCCTCCCCGGCGCCCTCAACCGTCGGATTCAAGCCTCATCTCGATGCGTCGGACGGGCGGGACAACATTCGCCACCCCGTCCAATTTTCAATGAACCAGGCGGACCAGGTGGGCGGAATGCGAATAATTCGAGCTTCCACCAAGTGGGTTACTAGTAATACTGATAATCTATTGCGACTTTATAGTTCCTCTCTTTCCGGGTGGGGATCCTTCGATTGGTCGACGCTGTCCAGAGAGAGCGGGGAGAGGCCGACCGGGCCGGAACGGCCTTCCCCTGCCCGCCGGGATCACGCTCGCCGCCGCCGGGACAGCAACGTGGCTTCAGCCCCGGTCCTGGCGATGCAGCGGGGCCACAGGGCTTGCGGACCTCATGTTCGATCGGGCCGGGCTCGCGGGAAGTAATCGGGGCTGCCGTGGCTCATAAACGCCGGATCCAGAATGGTGACCGTGTCAGAGATCGTCTCTTTTGGAGGGTCTCGGTAGTCCGGCACCGTGGTGTTCGGCGTGCCCCGGCTCCCCTACCCAGAAGTCCTCGGTGGTGGCAGCGTTGCGGCCGGTGTCGATCCCTGCGTCGAGACACGGAATGACGAAGACGAACCAACTGGTGATCGCACGCCACGGGTGCCGGGCGCTCCAACGAGTCATGCCTACTCGGCGATTGACGTTTCGCATGCCTCGGGGTGCGTTTACCGAGGACAAGCAACCCAGCC